>NZ_JBSHBN010000054.1:0-52251 GCF_053612025.1 Kitasatospora sp. NPDC054768 | reverse complement strand
GCCGGGACACCCTGCTCCGTCTCATCCGCGCACTGCCCGTCCCGTCGCCGGGCCTCGTCCCGCGTCTGGGAGTGGACGAGTTCGCCGTTCGCCGTGGTCGCACCCCACCGGAAACAGTTCTCCCCGCCTCGCCCCGCCTCGCCTCGCCCCGTACCGCGCCGCCCGCCGGCCGCCGGGCACTGGCATCCCGAACCCGGCGCGCCCCGGCCCCCGGGGACGACGGCCGCCTCGCCGGGGCGGGCTTGCCCACCGTGTTCCCGCAGATGGGTTGAGACGTTGAAACGGATGAGATGACCAATTCTCGCCACAGCCCTGTTCTGGGCGAGCTGGTCCCACCTCCTGCATCAGCGCAGAACAGGATCCACAAAAGCTTCAGGAGAGGCGTCACTGAATGGGGTAGATGCTTTTCGAAGCCCACTTGACCGGCATTTTCGAAGCCATACCTTCAGCTCCATCGAAAGCGACCCACGACGGAGTCGCCAAAGACGGAGAGAGCAATACATGAGCATTCCGAAGAACGACCGCGATCTCGGACAAGGAACCATCGTCCCCTTCCCGATCTCGCCGGAATACGTGAAAGGGTGGACCTCGCCCAGGGCGATCGTCGAACTGATCGCCAACGCACTTGACGAGGACTCCAACGCGACTGTGCGCTGGGCCGACGGGCTCCTCACCATCGAGGACAACGGCCCCGGAATCGCACAGGACGCGTTCCTCCTCGGAGCCTCCAAGAAGACCGCCAACCAGATCGGCCAGTTCGGCGAAGGCAAGAAGCTCGCCGCACTTGTCCTGGCACGCGACCCCGACGTCGGCGACGTCTGGTTCGAGACCGTCGGCTACGCCTTCACCCCGACCATCGAGAACCGCAGCCTCCTGGACGGCATCGTCCCGACCCGGGACGGCCAAGCGTCCGCAACCCTGGTCTACACCCTCTACCCCCTGGACCGGACCGCCGGAACGAAGATCACCATCCAGTGCGCCCAGGAGCTCGCGGACGAGGCCATCGCACGCGTCCTGTACCTCACGGAACCCGGCTACACCCCACCCGCACGCAAGGCCCGCATCCTGTTCGGCGGGGTCCCCGGACGGATCTACATCGGCGGAATCCTCGTCACCCACGACCCACGGCTCTCCACCAGCTACGACCTCCCTCTCGCCCTCGCGAAGGGGGACCAGAACCGGGACCGAACCTTCATCGACGGCCGGGCACTGGAATGGCACCTCAAAGAGGCCCTCGCCAGCTGCGCCGAACCGGACGTCATCGAGCACTTCGTGAACAGGGCCCTCACCAAGGAACCCATCGCCGCCCAGGAGCAGTACTTCACCTCCGTCCGCGACTACGATGTCCGACTCGCTTTCCGACGGATCGCCGGGCAGATCCTCCCGGTCGGAAAACGGCTGTACTACCAGGGGAAAGGCGAAGGCGTCGAGGGCATCGAAACCGATGCCTGGCTCATGGACAGCGGCGTACACCTCGTGGAAACCGACCTGCCCAGGGGACAGCACGAAGAGCTCATGAAGCTCCTCGGAGTCGAACGCAGGCACACCGCAGCGCACCGTGAGGTCAACCGGCAAGAGCGCACGACCACCTGGATCAACCACAAGGACCTCACCGAAGCACAGCGGCAGAACCTCGACGACACCGCAACGCTGCTCCGCTCGATCCTCGGGGAAGACAGCGTCGGAAGGACCCGGGCCTACACCGAGAGTCGCCTGGTCGGCTACGGCACCCTCGGTATCTACGACCGGAGGGCCGACACCATCGGCTTCCACCTCGCCACACTGAACAGCCGGGAACAGACCATCAGCACCGCCATCCGCATGGCGGCCCACCGCAAGGCCTACCTCCAGAAGACCGAACACACCGAAGGCGCCGCCGGATTCACGGAGGCCCTCACGGAGATAGCCACAACCTTCCTCGGGGCGTACCTGGCGCTGGCAGACGACGCGACCGCCAGCAGCCACCCCACCGCCGACGGAACCCGGCGAAAGGACGCTGCTCCCGCCGACACCCTGTCCGCCAGTCACAAGACGCCCACCCAGCACACGAAGCCCAACCGGGACGAAATCGCACGGGCCCGGCAACTGCTCGACGCGCCGCCACTGCGCCGCCGCCTGGCCGAACTGCTCCACCGGCGCATGAAGGAGGTCCAGACCGCGACCGGAACCAGGAGCGTCGTCCGCATCCTCCGCACTGTCGCCCTTAGCAAGGTCTACTGGGAGGTGCTCGACAGCCCCCGCCCCGTGGGCTGGCGTCGATCCCAGGGCGTGAGCTGCGTGACCGACTACGACAAGATCACTGCCATCGCCGACCTGGTGGGAGTCAACCCCGCTGTGATCTTCCTCGCCCACATGGCGGAGGAGGCCCCCACCTACAACCGGCGCGGCCGCGACGACAGCCAGAAGCCATGGTCCGGCCGCCTTCAGGAATCGGTCACCCGGGCCATCTCAGACCTCCAGGCCGCCGGGGGCATCTACGCCGAACAGATCCCCAGCATCGAGGCCATGGCCAACGGGCAGACCCCCTGCGACAACGACGGACAGTGGCTGAAGCCGCTCCACACCCTGCTCAAGGCCGAAGAGGAACGCCTCGGCTAAAGCACCAGTGCCGCCCGGCTCACCCCACGGAGAGCCGGGCGGCACACCCATGCCCGTCCATCGATGATGTCGCCCGGTGACAGTGCTTGGCCCGGAGCGTGTTTCTGCCTTTGCGCGTGCGCGCGGTCGGGCATTCCCGTATCCCGGGAGTGCGCCACCCGGCCCCGCACCCCTGCCTGATTTCGTCGGGCCGTATGAGAGCCACCGCTTCGGTGTGAACGAGAGCCTGGTGTAGGCCGTTCGTGGCAGCGATGTCCTCGACCACGGCGGGTGTTCTCCGGGGAGATCGGGAGCCACCGATCGGGTGGCCTCCGGACGTGCTGCCTCGCTGCTGTCACGGCCCGGGAGTCCTACCTCTGGCCCCAGCCGCAAAGTAGACCGAGTTGCTGGCCGATCGTCAGCGCCTGCGGCGGCGGGGAGCCCGCTTGAGCCTCCGCTCCACCATCGCGGCCCACTCCGGGTCGGCCTCGCGGATCCGCTGCCACCGCTCCTCGCGCAGCACCGGCCAGTACTCCTCAGTGTGGCGAAGGGCGGCCCGCACCCGATCGGGATCGGTACCGAAGGCCAGCGCGGCCCAGTCGTCCCAGGCGATCCACTCGTCACGCGCGCGGTCGTAGTGGGCGCGGGTGCCGCGCCGCCCGGTCGTCTCCAGCAGCCGGTAGGTCTCCTCGGCGATGCCGAGCGCCTTGGCCATCTCGGCGCGGCTGCGGCCGGTGAACACGCGCAGGTGGACCAGGCGCTCGTGCTCGACCGTGCACAGGTCCGCCGGGGCGACGCCGACCGCCCTGGCCAGCCGAGGCAGCAGCTCCGGGCGGGGAACCCGGGTGCCAGCGAGGTAGAGGGACACCGCCCGCTCGGTCACGCCGGCCTCGCGGGCGATCCGGGCGACCGAAGCGCCCGCGGCAGTGCGGGCGACCCGCAGCTTCGCCGCGTCGAAGCCGTACGGAAACGTGCTCACACCCGTCTCCTACCCGCCGTCGTACAGGGAAGTCCGTTCACCCTGAACGATCGGCAAGGGGCCCGGGGTGGTGAAGGTCCGTTCAGGGGGGCGGGGGGTGAACGAATCGCGAGGACGGCGACGAGGTCGCGGTTCGTTCACCCCCTGGCGGGCAGCGGTGCCGGTCCGCGTCGCCGCCATCGCGGACCGCCGGGCCGGCGCGACCTGGAGCCAGATCGGCAACGCGCTCGGCATCACGCCCCCGCGGCCCGCGCCCGCTACGGCCACCTCCGCCTGATCACCGAACGCCCGGCCGACACCGGCGCCCCAATGGGGCCGGACGGACCAACACTCTGAACCACGCCGGACGTGCCGCTCCTCACCCGACCGGACGACATGGCTCTAGATCTCGCCGGAGAACCACCGGCTCCCGATCTCACCGAAGTCGTGGCTCCCACAGACCCCGAAGAAGTCACCGCCCGGCCCGGTTCCACTTGCCTGTGTGACTCGGACTCCCCACAGAGCCCACGGAGCCCTGTCCCGTCCTGCCCTCCTCTGCGGTGAAGTCAGGCAGGGAATGCCGGGTGGTGCCGGGGGTTGATCGGCCGTCTGCCGTTCCTACGGTGTCTCCCGTTCCCGCCCGGCGGCCGTGGCCCCGTTCCGGCCGTACAGGCTGGCCCGGTGCGGGTGCCGCCGCCGCGCCGCCCTGCCCCGCACTCCCCGGCCCCGGGTGCCGGCCGCACTCACAGTGCCGCCCACGCGGCCGCGTCCGGCCCGCCAGTCGAGCGCGTGGCCAGTCCCGCCGACGCCGCCCCGGGCCCATACACCCCCGTCCCAAGGAGGCAATCCATGACCGATGCCGATCCTCGCGGCCTGGAAGCCGTCGCCCAGTGCCACCTCACAGAGGTCCGCACCATCGAGGAAGAGATCGAGCGTTTCGCGTCCATCCTCGGATTCAGTGCCGACCTGGACCGCCTCATGCTCCTGCCCGGCACCCACAAGACGATCCCGCACACAGCGTCGCTGCGCCGTCTCCTCGCCATCGTCGGTGATCTGCTAGAGCAGACCGGCGCAGCCCTCTACAAGCTGCACCTGGCCCGGCCGCTGCCGCCCCGCGCGACCGTGATGCTTCTGTCCGCGATCAGCAGCGTCCAGGAGATCGTCCGTGACGCGCACCGGGCGGTGTGCAGCCGCGTGGCCGGTGAGGCCCTCGACCGGCTCTGCGTGGCAGTGACCACGATGTGTCAGATCACTGAGGCCGTGGCGCAGTCGCCGCTGCCGGTCGAACAACGCGGCGCCGGTGGGACCGCGCGGCCGTGACCGGCAAAGTGCCGCGCTGACGACACGGCTGTTCGGGTCGAGCGGGTGTCCCGAGCAGGGACCCCCGCCCGACCGGTCTGCCGCCTTCGTCGGTGGGGATGGGTCAAGGCCCTGATGCCTCCCGCTTCGGTGCGCGACATACACGGTGTCCCCGTGCTCACCGGCATGGTGGACTGACCGCCACCACCCGTCCGCGACCACCGGCAGCGCCCCAAGCTCTGGTCGGACGTCTCGGCCCGCTGACGGCCCACCAGCTGGAGGCCTGCCGCCAGGTACGCGATCACGTGGAGCAGATCTCCTAGAAGCCCCGGACGAACCCGGTACGGCCCAGGCGCATCCCCCTGGACCGCACGCTGCTGGCCCTCGACGCGCTGCACGCCTGGCTCAGTGTCACCCGGCCTCCCGCCACCACTCACTGACCCCGCTGCGCCCCCTGGGGTCGGGCCGACACCGGCCCTGGGGCGCAGCCCGCCCGACACCGCCGGGAGAGCGCCCTGCGCCATCGAAAGGACACCCCCGATGCCTGACCACCTGCACCCCGAGGCGGCGACCATCCTCGCCGCGCTTCACGCCGCCGGGCTCACGGCCACCGTGGAGCCGGCCGACGACGGCGGCCACCAGATCCACGCCCCGGGCCCGTACGGCATGTACGCCCTCATCGGCTGCCCGGAGGCCCTGCCCGCCGCCGACGAGCCGCTGGAGGCCCTGCACTGCGAGCTGTTCGACGCCGACGGAGACTTCCTCATCTTTGTGTTCCACCGGTGCCACAGCACCGCCTGTCCGCTGCGCGGCTGCGGCGCGGACGTGTCCCTGGACCCTGCGCAACTGGTGGCCGCGCTCGCCGACGCCCTCAACTCCCGGCGGCCGGCCTGCATCCCGAACAGTTCCCGCTTCTTCAACGACGAGGGCCTGCGGTACAGCGCCTACTTCAACCCGGTCTTGCACGAGGTCACGATCGTGAAGGACATGCGCTCCGGCATCTCCGATCCGTCCGACACGGACCCGGCAGCCACGCTCGCCGACGCCGAAGCCGTGGTACGTGGACTCGGGTATGCGCGAGCCACGGAGTGGGCGGGTCCGGACGTCCACGGCGGCGGCCTGTACTGCTACCTGCTGCGCCCGCTCGCGTAGGCCCGCTTCAAGTGGCCGCTGCGCCCCGGCCCCCACCCGGTCTGGGCCGGGTTCGGAGTGGTTGACCGGCGGCCTGCCGGTTCTACGGTGTGTCCTGTTCCCGCCTGGCGGCCGTGATCATCCCTGCCCGTGCGGGCTTTCCCGTCGCCTCCCCCCAGGGGGAGGTCTGGGCCGCCACCGACAGCGGGCACTGGCGGCCGTCGCCGCCGTCGCCGTCGCCGGCCTGATCCGGCTTGGCGAACCCGTCCTCGACGACCTGCTCTGACCCGTCTCTCCCGAAGGAGTCCCGATGCGCGAGCCCCATACCCTGACCAGGGCCTGCCCGCACCGCTGGTGTCGGCCCCTGCACCGCGTCCTCACCGCCGAAGGCATCGTCCTCGTCTTGGCGATCTCCATCCACCAACTTGCCTATCTGGCCTACCTGCTGGTGCTTCTCGTCCTCGTGTTCTCCGTTGTTTCCCTCGTCGCCCGGCGCACCGTCGGCGACATGGCGATGGACGACGTCAAGAAGGTCGACCCGATCGATGTGCGTACCGGCTGGGCGAACCTCGCCGTCAGCCTCGACCTGGCCTTCGCAACGGTCGGCCCGCTCGGGATCGCTGGCGTCCTCCAGGCAGGGCACAACACGATGATCACCGCCGCGGTCGGACAAGGTCCCGCCATGACCGTCATCGGCATGGTCGTCGGTTGCGCACCCGCCGTTCTCTGTTTGGCCGTGCACTACCTCGCCACGCGGCCCCGCCGCCGCAAGCGTGCCCTTGCGCCCGCCACCGACTAGCCACCCGCTGCCCGGCGGAGCCGTTCTGGTCGGGTCTGGTCGGGCAGCATCCAGGAAGCCCCCATGAACGGGCAGCCTCGCCCCGCGTCCCGTGCCCCGTGCGGCAGGTGGTCGCGGGGCCCGCACCGCTTCCTGGAGGGGGCAGGCCCGCGCCGAGTACCCGCGTGCTGCCGTCCTGCGGGGCGGTCGTCGGCACCACGAACACAACGTGCGCCGGGCAGCCGCACCAGCCCTGTGTCCCGTGCCCGGCCGGCCACCTGCGCACCCCGGCCCCGTGCGTGCCTGTTGCGGCCCGGGGTTGACCGGCGGTCTTCCACTCCTACGGTGTGTCCTGTCCCGGCCGGTCGCTGTCGAGCGCTGCGCGCTCCAGCGGAGGTACCCCCGCCGCTCCTGCCCCTGTCCTGCGGGGAGGCGAGGTTGTGGGTGCCGCCCTGCGACCGCACCCGACCACCCCGGTTCATCCACCACCATCCGAGGAATCCCCATGTCCCGCTACACCATGCGGCTCTCCAACACCCTGGACCTGCAGTTCGGCTACGACCGCCCGCTGCACAACGTCTTCGCCCAGCTGTGGGAGCGCAACGTCGGCAGGGAGCCCCTCCAGGTACTGGGCCTGGACCCGTTCATCACCACCGTCAGCGAGCTGATACCCGCCGTCGACTCCATGCTCGCGCCGTACCCCGGCGCGGCCCTGAGCGAAGCGGACCGCAACAACATCCGCCGTCAGCTCATCGCCGACGGCGCCGAACCCGGTCACACCAACGGTGGGAGCGTGAAGTCATGACCGGTGAAGGGCCGCGCTGACGGAAGACGAAGTCAGGCCCGAAGTTCGGATCGGGCGGGTGTCCCGCACCAGGGGCACCCGCCTCCTCCCGCACGCCAGTCAGCAGGGTTGACCGGCCCTCTCCCGTTCCTACGGTGTGCACTGTTCCCGCCCGGCGGCCGACGTGAGTTGTTCCGGCTCTGCTGGCTTTCCCCGCATCCTCGTCCCGGCCAGGCCCGCCCCTCGGGCCCCGGCCCGCTGCGGCCCGCTCCGGGCTTCACACCCCTTCGGAAGGACACCTGTATGGCCGTCAACGCCCGTCAGTTCTCGCTTCGAGGCTGGACGATCGTTCTCACCACCGGTCGTGGTTACCTGCACACGGCTGTCACCCGCCCTCACCCGCTGGACCCCGCCCGGTGGGACGGCCCCCAGCCCGCCTACGTCCTCGCCCTGCGCGCGGCCCTGACCGACACCTATGCCACCGACCCCGCCCCCGAGCGGTGCGCCCTGCGCGACTACCCCCGCCGCGTGTGGCGGCGCTGGGTCCACCGCCACCCCGACGCCGCCCTCCAACCGGCAGGCCCCGTCACCACCGGGCCCTGGGACCGCTGCGGGCGCACCCGTACGGTCGGGCCGTGGAGTGCCACCCTCGACCGCTGCGGCGTGAGGGTGCGACGCCTGCCCGAGTTCGACTGCGACTGGCACGCGCCCGTCACCGACGAGGACTGCTTCCCCTCCGGCCGCTACGCCTACGAGCCCGAGGCGGGCTCCCGCCCCGTGTGCACCTGCCCCCGAATCCGGCCCTGGTTGCGCCTGCACCTCACTCGGCCCGAGCGCGTCCCCGCCCAAGCGCCGTTCTGACCCCGGGCCCACGGGAACCGGCCTGGTGAACCGGCCGCCACCACCCGCCCACGACCGCCAGCAGTGCCCCCGGGCCCCGGGACACTGCTGGCCGTCGCGCGCCCCTGCGGCCCGGCACCGACTCATCCCCAGGGCGTGTGGCCCACGGGCCTTGCGCTGCTCCGTGCCAGCGGCGGTACCCGTCCGCGGCCGCGTTCCAGCCCCCGGCCCCGGGGCGGGCCCTGCCGCGCGCCGACTGCTTCGCCAGTGGCGCCTACCCCGCCGACCCCCAGCCCTACGACCTCTCGTGCGGCTGCGGCACCTGCGAGGAGCATTTCCCCGACGGCGCGGTCGTCCTCACGAACGGCTGGCCGTGGGACGTCTGCGACGTCCACCCCGCCGACGTCCCGCTGCTCGTCCTGCCCTACGGCGGCCAGCCCCTCACCTGGAGCGAGGCCGTGAACATCGCCCGCGGCGGAACCCTGCGGATCGACACCGGCTACGAGTCCTTCCAGCAGTACCTCGCCACCGGCAGCTACACGACCATCAGCGAGCCGTCCGCCGCCTGACGGGCTGTGCTCCCGGCGCCCCCGGTCCTGCCGTTCTCCGGCCCCAGCCCGCAACGGCGGGGCCGGGGACGGCAGCCCCTGCCTGCCCTCGCCCCCGTCCCACCGAAGTCCCGTCCCCGCCGCGGCCGTTCACCCCGCACCGCCGGGTTGACCGGCTCGCCACCCGTCCTACGGTGCCTCCTGTTCCGGCCGGGCGGCCGTGACCCTTCCGGCCGTACCGACCCCCGGCACCCGCCCGCAGAGCGGGCCCAGATCCAGACCTCCGCACCTCCCGCCGCCCGCCCGTCTTCAAACCTCACGACAGGAACCCCCCCATGGCCACGAACCGCACCCCGTCCACCCTGCCCGCCACGACCGCCGCCGCTGCCGCCTCCGCGCTGCGCCGCGTCACACAGTGCGAGGGCTGCGAGTTCCCCCCGGCCGACCCTGACGCGTACGAGGCCGGGCAGATCGACGTCGACTGGATTCTCTGTTACCGCCACCAGCGCGAATCCGACATCCTCCAGGCAGGCTCCAACGGCGCCCTGGTAGCCAACGACGGCTACCACTACTTCTGACGCGACATCAGATCGGTCGTGATGCGGCAAGGCCCCGCCGCACGGCTGCGCCCCACCCCCGCCGGCGGAATCGGGGGAACCGAGCGGCACCGTGCCGAGGAGGCTGCGGAGCCGCGCTCACCGCCCGGCCGACCGCCCACCTGACCAACTGCCCCACCCCGCCTGCCCGCCCGTCCAGCGCACCACCCGATCCGCCGCCCAGCCCCGACGGTCTCCGGCCCACGCCGGGACCGGCGTGGGCCGACTCCGGTCGCCCACCAGCGCCCGGTACCAGAGAAGGGGAACGCCCGGCGCGGCGCGGACACCCGCGACCGGCCACCCAGCCGCGGCACGGTCCGGGGCGCAGCACTGCCGTTGCGCCCCGATCGGCCGACCCGCCGGTCCCCGGCCCGGTACGGCACCGCCGCTGCGCCCCAGCTGCTGCGGGCCCCGGGCCTGGCCCGTCCCGGCCCGGGGTTGATCGGCCGCCTGGTGTTCCTACTGTGCGTCCTGTTCCCGCCCGTACGGCCGTGACCCCGCTCCGGCCTGCGGGCTCCCGGCGCCCCGCCCGCCCCGAAGGCGGTCCGCCCCACCGCACCCACCCCCGCGCTGCGCCCCGTCACGGCCGTCCCAGTCCGTGTCCGAAGACCTGCCCCGGGGCCCGCGCTCTCAACTCCACCTCGGAAGAACGGACTCACACCCATGCGTAACTCACCGCTCGTGCTCCGATTCCCGCTGGCCGATATCCTGTCTCTCGCCGAGCACGCGGCCGCAGCCCTCGACCACCGCACGAGCTCCTACTCCGACGCCAGCGGAGCATGCCTCATCTGGGTGAAGGACGACGGCACCTACATCATGTCCAACGGCCTGCCGCACCTGCCCGGCAAGGACGTCGTCCACGCCGACGGTTGGGGCCCCGGCACCGAGAACGAACTGCGCGACACCCCGGTCGGCGGCGACGACTTCGCGGAGTACTTCCCGCTGAACGAGCCGCTGTCCAGTGACGCCGCCACCACCACAACGATGCTGCAGGAGCTTCGCACCGCCGTAACGGACGGACTGCGCTGGCTGGAGCTGAAGGTCAGCACCGACAGCGTCATGCTCACCTACAGCGACTGATTCAGCCCACAACGGTCCCACCGCGCTCGATACCGCCAGCACCACGCCCCTGCCCCCCCCGGGGGGCGCAGCACCGCTGCGCCCCCCGGGGGGCACGCCGTCCGGTTACTCTGCCGCTCCTACCGCGCCCTGCGCACGGACCGCGCGGGGCGCTCCCGGCGCGGTACCGGCGCCACCCGCTCCCTGCGCCGGACCGAATCAGGTCCGGGGCCGGGCGGCCCTGCCTGTGTGTCGTGCTTCGTGCCCGGCCGCCGTCGAGTACCGCCGGTGCTCCGGCGCTCCGGGATGCCCGCTCGGCCACTGGGCCCCACCACACAGGAGTACCGCCCGGTTTGGCTGCGCGTCATGTCCGCCAGCCGACCACGGCCAGGCCGACATCGACCGGCCCGGCCCGGAGGCCGACCGCCTGATCAACAAGATCCTCAGCACGCGGCGGGACATCCGCCTCGGCTGAGGACGACCACCAGCCGAGCCCACACCAGCGCTCGTCCCTCAGGGGCCGTCACCGGGCCGTCACCAGCCCGGTGACGGCCCCTGACCGGGTTTCCGCACCCGTGAACCCGCCAGCCCCCTGCAGGCCCCCGCACACTGCGCCCCTGCTCCGGTCCGTGTCCCACGCGGCCCGCCGTCCTCGACGACTACCCGGCCGTGACCCACGGGGCAGCAGGGCAGGAACGGGTGTGTGCTGCCCGCCAGCGGCAGCGATCAGAAGCGGCGCGCGGCGCGCGCCTGCGGCCCCTCGGCGCCAGCACAGTGCGCCGTTGACCGGCTCCCTCCCACGCCTACTTTTCAGCGCACCGAGACCGGACGGCGCCCCGCCGGGCGAGCACGCCACCCGCCCCGGCCCCGGCCGGTGTTCACCCGCCGGGCGCCCCGCCGCCGGTCCGACCATTCACACAGACCGGGAGCCGCATGCCCATACCCGTCGCCCGCCCCACCGCGCACGAGGACATCCCCCTCTTCGCCCTCGACGCCGACGGCCAAGCCCAGCCGACAGCCGAAGCCCTCCCCGCACACGAGGACCTGTTCGCCCTCGACGGCCCCGAACTCACCGCCCTGCTCGACTCCCTCACCACAGCACAGCGCGACCAACTCGCCGGCCCCTACCCGGCCCGCTGGCTCTACCCGCCGAAGCCCGGCGACGCCCCTCGCGGGGTGAACGTGTGCGCCGGATGCGGCGGAGGCTGTGCGGGACTGCGCCTGGTCCTCGGCGTCGAAGCCGACATGGTGTGCATCGAGCTGAGGAAGGACCCGACCGCCACCAGCACAGCAGCCGGATGCACTGTCATCCGCCAGGACATCAAGACGCTCGACCCCCGCCACCCGGCACTGCGCTGGACCCGCCACGTCATGTGCACGATGCCGTGCACCGACTGGACCCGCGCCGGTCTCGGAGCCGGCCGCGACGCCACGAACCTGGAGATCCTCCTCGACGCGATCGACCAGGTCGGCGCCCACATGGGCAACGTGTGGGTGGACGGGGCGCACGTCTGCACCCACGACGACCCAGGCGACTGCGACGAGGACTGCTACGACCACATGGCCGAGCCCTCCGGCGCCCCCATCACCGAACTGTGGTCGCTGGTCGACGACATGACCGCCCAGACGGCCGGACTCATGCTCGCCCCGGTCATCTGGATCCTGGGCCTGCGCTCCATCGGCGCACCACTCCAGCACATCGTCATCGAGCAGAGCTCGGCCCTGCCCGAAGCCGTCCAGGAGTACATCCAGACCGAACTGTGGACCGCCGGATGCGAGTCCGTGCAGTGGCAGGACCTGGACGCCGCCGACTTCGGCTCCGCCAGCAACCGCAACCGCGCCATCATGTCCGCTCACTGGTACCGCAGCCCCGGCCCCGTCACCGTCCCCGGCATCCGCACCAACGCCGCCCTCGCGCTCGGCTGGCCACTGGACACCCGCATCAACACCCGCGGCGAACGCAAGACCAGCGGCGGCAACGTGTTCGCCCTCAACCGCACCATCACCGCCGTCACCGGCAAGATCCGCGGCTGGTACTGCCAGGAAACCGGACGCCGCTTCACCATCCCCGAAGTCTGCGCACTGGTCGGCCTGCCCGGCGACCACCCGGTCACCGGCTCCCGCACCAGCCAGTGCCAGCAACTCGGCGACATCTTCTCGCCCCTGGTCTGCGCCGCCGTCTGGGGCACCCTTCTGGGCCTGCCCTGGCTCGACATGCTCCGCACCTACCTCGCCCGGATCTACCCGACCGTCCATGCCCGCACCGACCCGGCCACCGTCCTGTTCCACCCCCACCGAGCCCGCCCCGCCCCGCCCGTCCCCGAAGCCGACATCCTGCGCATGTTCGCCCAGAGCGACTACCCGAACTTTCGTATCCGGATCAAGGACCCGACCGCGCACTGACCTCCGCACCTCTCCCGCCCGGCCACCGCCCCACAGGTGGCCGGGCACCGCCACGCCCGGCCACACCCCACTGGCCAAACACATCACCGGCCGCCCGCGGCCGCTCAGCCCGTCGGCGGCCTGCGCATCCACGGCGCCGCCAGAGCACCCGGCCCCGGAACCGGCGGGGGAGCGCCGGGCCCCGGCTGAACCACCGGCCCAGGCCCGGCTACCGGCTGCCCGGGCGGCGGATACCCGCCCGCAGCCGGCTCCCCGTTCCCCGCCCCCGGCAGCCCCCCGACAACCGCCCGTGCCACCACCGCTCCCGTCCACCGACCCGGCACCGCCGCCGCGACATGGAACGCCAGGCGCACCGCCGACCCCACCACCACACTGGTGTTCTCACCCACCAGCACCACCCGCTCCCGCCCCACCACCTTCCGATACGACACCAGCCGCATCCCATGGACCAGCGGACCGTCCCCGCCCTCCTCCACCACCTCGAACACACCCCCCAACCACGTCGGGTCCAGCTCACCCGCCGTCACCTCGGACACCTGGGCCATCACCGCACCCCCCGCACACCATCAGCGGGCCCCGGACCGGACCCCGGCGCTCCACCGTCCGGACCGACCCCCGCCACCGCGCTCACCGCGGGCCGCACCGCTGCTCCCGGCCCGCCGCCCGCCGTCCGCTGCGCCCCACCCGTCGGCGCCGTGCCGCCCGCCGCCTCCACAGCCGCCACGCTTCCGCCACCGGACGCCTTCACGTGCGCGACCATCCGCCGCAGCTCACCCACCTCCACACCCAGCCGATCCGCGACCTCGTCCTCACGAACGGCCACCCCCCGTACCTGAAGGCCACGCATCCGCGCCGCCACCGCAGCGCCCTGCACCCACCCCTCACGCCGCGCCCGCTCCCGCGCCGCCTCCAGCCTTCCGATCTGCTCGTCGATGCCCTCCACCGCCGCAGTGGCCTGTTCCTGAAGCGTCAGGAACTCCTCCGCACCCTCCAACAGCGCCAGATCACGGGCCTCGTACTCGCTGCGCAACTCCCGCGCCCGCCGCCGGGCCGCCACCGACCCCACGGCCTTGCGCGTGACCCCCTTCACCATGCCCATCCCGCCTCTCTCACTCGCCCGTACCGGGGAACCTCCGCCGCCACCCGGCAAGAACGAGCCCGGGTGCCGCGCCACCCCGCCAGGCAACCCGCCACCGCCCACGCGCGCAAAGCCCCGCCCCGCCAGATCCCGCCCGGCGGGAACCGCCGCACCCGGGAAGCTGACACTTCCCATCCGGCGACATGGCCCATCCCACGCCACCACCCCACCCCCGAAACCGCTGCCGTGCCTCGGGCCTGCGACAACGCCACCGAGGGGCGGTCAGCGGCCGAGCCGGGCACCAGAGTGTGCCCGACCGTCAAGGCCCAGGGACAGGGCCAAGTTCCCGACAGGTCTTGCATCCCTGCACGGCAGACGCCGACCCTGGCACCCGTGACGGTGGACTTCGGGAAGATGACGCCGGGAGACGGCTACGTCTACCTGATGCGGCAGGTCGCCAGCGGCGACGACCAACGCCCTCGCAACCGGGCCCTGACCGAATACCAGAAGGCCGGTGGCGTGCCGCCCGGGCAGTGGACGGGCCGGGCCGCCGCCCTCCTCGGCGTCGCGGGCCAAGTGACGGAACCGCAGATGCGAGCCCTGTTCGGAGAGGGGCTCCACCCGCGCGCGGACGAGATCACCGCCGAGCGGCTGCGCGCCGGAGCGACCGTTCGCCAGGCGCAGCGGGCGGCGCGCCTGGGAGCCGCGTTCTACGGGTTCGGGCAGCAACCGACCGCCCTTGCTGTGGCGATCGACGAGCAGACCAAGGACTGGGAACGGCGCGCCGGACGGCCAGCCACCGCGGACGAGCGCCGGGCGGTGCGCCGGCGAGCGGGTGCGCAGGCGTTCCGTGCAGAGTTCGCACGCGATCCCACGGACGGTACCGAGCTGAACCGGTACATCACCCGCTCCACCCGCCCGCCGCGCCAGCCCGTGGCCGCGTTCCATCCGGTGTTCCGCCCGCCCAAGAGCATCAGCCTGCTGTGGGCGCTGGGCGACGAGGCGGCCCGCATCGCTGTGGACAGGGCCCACGAGGAGGCCATCGCGATCACCCTGAGGTGGATCGAGGACAACGCGCTGGCCACCCGCACCGGCCCCGCAGGCGTCGCGCAGCACGACGTCACCACAGGCATGGTGGCCGCGCGGTTTCGGCACTTCGACTCGCGATGCGGCGATGCGCTCCTGCACGACCACGTGCTGATCGCCAACAAGGTGCAGGGCCCGGACGGACGGTGGCGCACCATCGACGGCCGGCTGCTGCTGGCCCAGGCCGTCGCCGCGTCCGAGCTCTACGACGAGGAGGTCCTGCGGCGGGTGTGCACCGCTCTGGACCTTGCGGTGACCGAGCGCCCAAGCGCGGACGGGCGGCGCCCGGTGATGGAGATCGCCGGCATCGGCCAGGGGCTGATCGACGCAAGCTCCGCCAGAGCCGCGGCAGTGCGCGAGCAGATGCCCCGGCTGCTCGCCGCCTACCGCACCACGCACGGCAAGGAACCCTCCCGGCGGGCCCGCCTCGCCATGATGCGCAGCGCCACCCTTCAGACCCGCCCGGCCAAAAAACGGGCCCGCCCGCTCGCGGCGCTGCGCGAGAACTGGCAGCTGGGTGTGGCGGCGGCCTTCGGCCGCCCCCTGGTCGACAACCTGCTGGCTAACGCCCGCACAGCGGCCCGGGACATGCGCCGGGACAAGGGCCCGCCCCACCTGGACGTGGACGCGGCCGCCCGTGAGGTGGTGGCCGCCGTGTCCCTGCACCGTGCCGTGTTCGGCAAGCGTCACCTGCTGGCCGAGGCCCGTCGCCATGTCACCCGCGCCACTATGGGCCGCGGCGGCGAGGGCTGGGCCGAAAAGATCTGCGAGCATGCCCTGGCCCGGTTGTGCCTGGATCTCACCCCGCCCGACATCAACCCGGCCTTCACCCCGCTGCAGCGCGCCGATGGCACCAGCGTCTACCGGCGCCGCGGCGCCGAGCTCTACACCACCGAGCAGATCCTCGCCGCCGAGGACCGCATCGTCGCCGCCGCCCGCCGCCGCACCACCCCCGCCTGCCCGCCACGGACGTTCGAGCGCGCCGCCGCCCGCCACAAGGGCCCCCTCGACACCGGACAGCGCGCCATGGCCAAGGCGTTCGCCACCTCCGAGCGGGCCCTGGTCGCCGCGATCGGACCGGCCGGCGCCGGCAAGACCACGGCCCTGCGCCTGGCCGCGAACGCCATCACCGCCGCCGGCCACGCCACGGTGGCGCTCGCCCCCTCCGCCCGCGCCGCCCACGTCATGGCCGAGGAACTCGGCCGCCCCGCCCACACCCTCCACTCGTGGCTGCGCCGCCAGCGCCTCGCCGACGCCGGGAAACTCGTCCTGCCCCGCGCCGAGCGCCTGCGAAAAGGCGACGTGATCATCGTGGACGAGGCCGGCATGGCCGCCACCACCCAGCTCGCCGCCATCGTGCGCCGCGCAGAACGGGCCGGCTCGCACGTGCGCCTGATCGGCGACCCCGCGCAGCTCGCCGCCGTTGAAGCCGGCGGCGCACTCGCCTTGTTGAAAAGCGAGGTCGGCGCCGTCCACCTCGCCACCGTCCACCGCTTCCGCCACCCCGAGGAGGCCGGCGCCTCCCTCAAGCTGCGCGACGGCGACGCGGGCGAGGCGTTCACCTGGTACCGGCAACAGGGCCGCATCCGGGGCGGCACCACCGACACGATGGCGGACGCCGTCTTCACCGCCTGGCGCACGGATCTCGCCGCCGGGCTCACGCCACTGATGATGGCTCCCGACCGCGTCCTGGTCGCCGCCCTCAACTGCCGCGCGCAGGCCTGGCGCATGGAACGCGGCCAACTCCTGGCACCCTCACGCTGGCGCCCGCGCCCCGTCAAGCTGCGCAACGGCCACAAGGCGCACGTCGGAGACCTGATCGTCACCCGCCGAAACCAGCGCCGACTCACCTGCCGCGCAGGCAAAGACTTCGTCAAGAACGGCGACGTGTGGGCGATCGAGCGCTATAATCCCGCCGGCGACGCGATCGTGCGCCATACCCAGCACCGCGGCCGCCTCACCCTGCCCGCCGACTACCTCAAAGAGCACTGCGAGCTCGGCTACGCCTCCACCATCCACCGCGCCCAGGGCATGACCGTCACCCGCTCCCACGCCCTGCTCACCACCCGCACCCCCCGTGAGGCCGCCTACGTTGCCGCCACCCGCGGCCGCACCGGCAACCACCTCTACATCGCCCTCGAAGCCGACCAGACGCTCGACCAGGCACTGACCCGGATCGCCACCTACTCCTCCTTCGCGCCCTCCGCCCGCCAGACCATCCGCGACACACAGCAACGCGCCTGGGGCATCCGCCAGCTGACCGCCGAGTACGCCGACGCAGCCGAGCGGGCCACCCGCCTGCGCTACGCCGCCGCCGCCCGCACCGCACTGGGCACCGCCGCCGAACCGCTGATCGCCGACGACGCCTTCACCGCCATCGTCAACGCACTCGGCCGCGCAGAGAAAACAGGCTTCACCCCCGAGCGGATCCTGGCCGCCGCCCACGCCGAAGGCCCCCTGGCCGGCACCGACGTGCCCGGCGCCGTCCTGGCCTGGCGCATCGACCGGCGCCTGCGCACCGCCCGCGCCGCCGAAGCCCACGCCGACGCCGACCCCCACCCGAACGCCCGTCTGCTGCGCACCCTGTCCGACGACCAGCTGGAGCGCATCGCCGCCCTCGCGCAGACGCACCGGGTCCGGGCGCTGGACGAACTGCACGCCGCGGACGCGCAGACCGCCGCTGTCCCCAGGCCCGTTACCGCCGACGGCCGCCGCCACCCGCCATGGCCGCACCGCCCGTACGGTACGTTTACCTCCGGCCAGCTCGCTAACAGGCTCCGCGCCGCGCGTCGCGCCTGCCTGCGGGCCGCCGACGAAGGCGACCACCGGGCCGAACTCGCTGCCGTTGAGGACCTGGTGCTCCTGCGTACCGAGCAGGCGCTGCGCCGGGCGATGCCCTGGCGCGAACGCGCCCGGGAGGACTACCAGCGCACCCGGCCCGGCTCCCCGGCCACCGCACCAAACCCTTGCGCCGCGGCTGCCGCCGACGCCGAGCGGGCCCGGATCCGCACCGAGGCCGCCCGCGACGCCTGGCAGCGGGCCGAGGCCGTCACCGCCCGCACAGGCGCCGAGCGACACCTGCGCCGGCTGCTGCCCGACCGGCCGCCCACCGGTGGCGACGCCGCGGATCTGCCCGACTGGCTCACTCCCGCCGCCGCCCTGGGCGACCCGCACACCCCCGAGAATTGGCGGCGCCACCTCACCGCGCGGCGCGACATCGTCGACCGCCACCTCGCCGCCCGCGGCGCCTGGCTCGCCACCGACACCCCCGCCTGGGCCGCACCGCTGGGCCCTCTCCCGCCCCCCGAAGCCGGCCGCGCGCTGCGCATGCAGTGGGAGCGCACTGCCGCCCTCACCGAAGCCTGGCGCACCCTCCACCAGGTCCCCGACCACGTGCCAGGACCGGGCCCCAAACCTGACGCCGAGCAGCATGCCGCCGCCTGGAGCGCCCTCGAAGAGCGCATCCGCGCCCTGCACCACCGCGCCCGAACCGCCCACCAGCCCCACCCCTCGGTGCCACCCGAACAGCTCACCCGCCAGGCCCTCGAGCAACTCGCCCAACTGCGGCTGCTGCGAGGCATCCACCCTCCGCAGCCCGGTACACCGCCCCAAACCAGGGCCACCGCCGCGCCCGCCGTGGCCGTGTCGGCCGACCGCACGCCAGCCGCGTCGGTCCTGCTGCCCCGCGCCGAACGCCTGGCCCAGGACGCCCTCGCCGCCACCCTCGCCGGACAGGGCGCCCCCGAGGAGTGGATCGAGCAGATCCCCGCCCCCGACGAGGACGACACCGCCCAGCAGCACCTCTACCGGCGCCTGGTTGCGGCCGTCGCCGACTGGCGCCAGCGCCAGGAAGTCACCGGCGCCGACCCACTCGGCCCACCCCCCGAGAACGACCTGGCCACCGAGTGGCAGCACCTGTCGAAGGCCCTGGACCTCTACCGCACCGCCCGCATCACCGACCGCCTGCAACTGCTGCGGGTACGCCGCGAAGCCGACCGAGAACGCCTCCAGGCCGCCGCCGAGCAGGCCGCCCAAGCCGGCGCCGGCACTCCATCCAGCCCACCGCCGCGCCGGGTACCCGGCCCCAAACCCACCCGCCCGCGCCGCCCCGGCGGCCGTCGCCGCCGGTAGGACACCAGCCCGTCGAAGCCTCCCAGCGGCGGCTGATCCCGTCAGATGGGAGAGGCCAACCATCGCTCCCGCCCACCGGGACCAGGACGCTGCCGCAGTTGTCCACGCCTTCTTCGCGCGCGCACGCTCGCCTTCCCGACCCCATCCGATCCCCGCCACCGGAAAGGAAGGCAGCCCGTTGACCGCGCCTTCGCCCCCGTCCGAGCCCGTGCAGTACGCGCTCACCAGCGTCTACACCGACCCCTACCTCGGCGGGACGGACGGGCCCTCGACGCTCACCACCGACCCGGCCGCCGCCGCGCACTTCTTCCTCGACACCGACCGCCCCGGGCACCTGGAGGTCATGGCCCACGCCACCGCCGCCGACGGCGCCCTGGTCCCGATCGGACCGGGCGACATCGTGCACCGGGCACTCGCAGAACTGCCCCGGGACGACGCACGCCGCGACACGCTGCGCACGGCCCAGGCCGACTGGCTCGAGGACCGCCTGTGGGATCGTCAGGACGAGCCGTTCGGCGCCGCGCCCGGCGGCCCGGACTGGACCCGCGCCGGGAGCGACTGGGGTGCCGTATTCACCGCGCTGCCAGGCGCCGATGTGCTCGCCGAGCTCGCCTCGCACTACCCGCAGGCCGAGGAGCCGCACGCGTCGCTGGTGATGGCGGCGTTGCGCACCGCTCGCGCCATCCGTCAGGCTGCCGGCCCCGTCGGCGAGGGGGACCGGCAGCGTCTCGCTGCGAACTGGCGGATCCTGAACACCTCCTGGCCAGCACGCCGGGAGCCGGCATCCCTCGCCGCGGCCACCTGGTACCTGGAGCGCCTGGCCGACCTGGACCCCATCACCGCGCAGCCCCCCGCGAACCTTACCGACGACCAGCGCGCCCGCTGGCGCGAGGAAGCAGTCGACCTGCAGCGTGACCTCCTCGTCCTGGACCCGGCCCGCCACCCGGCCCGGATCGAGGCGTTCACCGCCCGCGTGCGCACCGAACCCGTCGATCAGGCGCCGGCCGGCACCGCCCGAACCGAGGACGCCGACCGCCGGCGCCTGGCCACCGCCCTCGCCGGGGCCTTGGACCACCTGCCGTTGGACGACGAGGTACGCGAGAGAGTGAGAACTGCCACGGCCGGAATCCTCCAGCCTCCCCACCCCATGCCGCTGCCCGGACAGCCCGCCGGTGACGCCGACGCCGCTCTCGACTGGCGCCGCCGGGTGCCCTCCGCGCAGCGAGCGGCCGAGAACGCCGACGCCGACCTCGCCCAGGCGTACGCCTACGTCGCCCGGGCCCGCCGCGAGGCCGCCGAGGGCCGCTGGTCCTCCGCAGATCAGGGCAGCACCGCTCTCGCACACACGCTGGCCGCCGAGACCCGCGGGCATCACGCCGTCCTCGGACGCCTGCTCGCCCTCGATGCCGCCGAACGCGCCGCCGCCGCCCACGAGCCGCACCTGCACGAAGCGGCGGGCGATGCAGCCCGGGCTGCCCGTGCCAAGGCCCAGGCCCTGGGCCTGCGCCCGATGGAGGTCCACTTCGCGGAGCAGGCCGCCTACACGGCGACCTTCGACGCCGCCCGCCGCCTGCTGGACGAAGCCCTCACCGAGCAGCGCGCTGCGGTGCTGGCCACCATTGCCGCACACTACCCTCGACCCCGCCGCCTGGCCGACCAGCTCGCCGCCGGCATCGACAACCAGGCCGCCACCCGCGCGCAGAACGCCGCCGCCATCCTCGGCCGGGAGCTCGACGACCTCCTCGCCCAGGAACGCGACCCGGCCGCACGACTTCGGCCCACTGCCGAACAGATCACCTGGGCGCGCTCCCGCTCCGAGGCCGCCCGCCAGCGCCTCGACGACATCGTCACCAAGGACAGACCCGCCACCGTGGCCGCGCTGAAGGCCCTGCGCGCGGTGATGGATCTGCCCGCACCGCCCCCGCGCGACGACGGCGTCGAGCGCCTGACCCGCCACCATCGGCAGCTCACCGAACGTCTCACCGGCGTCCCCCGGGTCACCGCCACCACCACGTCGTCCCTACCCACCGCAGCACCGAGGCCGCGCCCGGCACGGGAACTGCCCCGGCAGGAGACCCGCCCCACCACCATGAACCGAGGAGTGCGATGACCCGCCGCGAAGAAGCCCAGCCCCCGCGGCGCGACTGGCGAGAGCACGCCCTGTGTCGCGAAGAGGACCCGGAGCTGTTCTTCCCCGTCGGTACCCGGGGCCCGGCCCTGCGGCAGATCGCACACGCCAAGGCCGTGTGCAACCGCTGCCCGGTACGCACCGAATGCCTGCAGTGGGCCCTGGCCACCAAGCAGGAAGCCGGGGTGTGGGGAGGCGCCAGCCAGAACGAACTGCGCGCCGCCCGCCGCAAGCACACCAAGGACCTCGGCCGCCGGGGGCGCCCGAACCAGCCCGCTCCCAATCCCACGATCGCCAGGGCATAAGTCCGCAGCGGGACCGTACGGCAGATTCCAATCGGTACGGTTGCGACCTGCCATCCGTTGCACGCGAGGCGTCAGCGCACCGCGGCTCCCGGCCGGTGCCGAGCACCGCGATGCGCTGGTCGGCCCGCAGGTCGAGCCGGCGGCCAGGGCGAGGGCCTCCTGCGCGTCCGGTCGGCATCGTGCAGCAGCGCGCCAGCAGCCACCGTGCCGTGCAGGCACCGGCCAACGGACACCTGGCGGTGCGGTCGGCCAGGCCGACAGCTCCCCCGGACGCCACGCCAGGCCGAAGCCGGGCAGGTGCCGGTGCTCCGGATCGCCGTAGCGGGGGCGCACGGTGCGCTGGGGAAGGCGAGCCGGTGTCAGACCGAACGACGGGTCCCACAGGAGCGGTTGTCGATCGCCGTCACCCAGATCGCGAGCCGCCCTCCGTACAGAGGGATCGCTGTCCAGCACCATCCGGCCACCGGGGCCCGTCTCATCAGGGCCCGAGCCAGGACCAGGCACCTGGATCGACTCCGCCCCGACCGAGCCGCGCCTCGTGGCAGGCCACCAGTGAAGGCCAGCCCCTCCAACCCCCGGCCGGCCGACCACAAGACCCCGGCCGATCCCGACCACCCGGCCGTCGGCATCGGCTACCCGGCCGGATCCCTCTCTTCTCGCGGTCTGGCCGAAGCGGCCCGCGACAAGACCCGTCCTCAACAAGGCGGCCGACAGCGCCACCCCGCTCCGGCCCCTGCGCCTGCCCCGCATCACCGAGCAGATCGCGATGCATCACGTCGCCACCGCCCACGTCGAACCCCGGCCGGGCGGCACCGCGACCCCGGCCCCGCCCGGCCAAAGGCTGCACCGGGCCCCTTCCGCACAGCCGGTTTCGGGGCCAAGTCCGCCGACCCACACCCCCACACCGCCGTGCTCAGATTCTCCGCCCGAGGTGCGACGGGCCACGGACGCCAGGGCGAATCCGACATGTTCGCCCCGCAGTGGTACTCCTTGAATACCGGTCAACGCCGGCACCCACCAAGCCGATTGCCGGACACCCCCGTTCGGGCCGTCCAGCCACACCACCGGAGAACGCCGTGCCCAGCGACCCCTACCGGCACCTCTACGAGGACAGCGAGATCTTCGCGCTGGACCTCGTCCGCCGGGCCGCCGACCCAGCGAGCACCACCAACATCGAGCACGCGGTGCGCGATCTGGCACGCCGCCACCCGACCCTGGCCGAGTACGACGCCGCGATCGCCCTCACGGCGGCCCTCGCTCGCCTGTCCTGCACGGCACTGCGCGCGGCCTCCCTGCGACACCACCCGCTGACCGTCCGACTCCTGGAGAACCAGCCGATCCCGAGTGCCGCACATGTCCACGAGATCACCGACGTCCTCGACCAGCTGGACGCCTACCTGCTCAGCACCGACCCCACCCGTCTAGGGCACTGCTTCATCGAACTCACCCGCCTCGCACTGGCCGAACAGATGCCCGGCGCCCGCCCCCTGCACGAGAGCGCCGCCGAACCCCTCGGCTACGCCTTGGCCTGTGCGCAAGCGCCCGCCGACGCCCTGCTGCCGCTTGTCGCCCGCGCCACACAACTCACACTCGCCTGCCTGCACCACCTGCTCGACCTCGGCCTCTCCCCCGAACCGGACAGCGACGCCGCCACCGCGGACACCACGAGCCCGGACGGCGGCGCACTTGACCAAGTCCTGGACGGCTTCGAGCTCCACAAGATCACGCAGCAGGCGGCTGGAGCCGACGCGCCGTAACAACCACGGCCTCACGCGCAGAACAAGGGACCAAGCGTCAACCCCTCAGCCACACAAGGCGAGATACGGCGCCTGCTTCTGATCGGCCCGATGGCAGATCCAGTGCCGCCAGGTAGCGTGATCGCCATCAGAACCCGCCGACGGGGGGAAAGATGTCATGGCGCTCAGCTGTCACACCGCTGCGCACAACGCCGTGGAGACACCAAGGACCAGAAGGCCCCACCGCGGTCCGGCCGTGCTGTGCGCACCCTCCCGGCCGGACGCCGCGACCACGCTGCCATGCGATCCGGCATCGGCGGCCGCCCGGGCTACCGCAGGAATGAAGAACCGGTACAGCACACCGGCCCCACAATCCCGGCCCGTCCCCGGTACCAGCTGTCCAGGTACGCCCATCCCGATCACCTGGCCAGGAAGCACCCGCGAACCCTCCCGCCGCCCCGCCAGCGCACCCTAAGGCTGCCCGCCCACGCCTGGTCTCACGCCAGTCCAGCAGGCCGGACGCGGGCCCGCAGGGGCTCGACCGCACCCATCAGGCCCGCTGCCGCGGCCACACCGGAAGGACGTCGAGTTGAACACCACCACGGCCTACGTCAGTCGCCCCGCCCTCGTCCTCGGCGAGCACGTCGTCGACGCCTACCGGGTCCGCGACGACATCCTTGCCTGGAACCCTGACCACCCTCAGCTCGACCTCGCCCGCAAAGCACTGACCAACCTCCCCGGGACCCGGCGCTACCTGCGCCCCTACGAGGAGATAGTCGCCGAGCGCGGTCCCACGCAGCGCAAGGACGACGTCTTCGACGTCATCCTCGAAGCCGCCCAGCAAGCAGCCCGGGCCGCCATGGACTACGCCGGCATCACCGCCACCGACATCGACTGCATCATCACCACCTCCTCCACCGGCGACCGCATGCCCGGACTCGACGTCCACCTGCAAAACACCCTCCCGCTGCGCCCCGATATCCGGCGCCGTCCCATGACGCAGCTCGCGTGTGCAGGCGGAGCCCAGGCACTGATCATGGCGGAGGAGCACCTGGCCCGGTACCCGGACGACAAGGTGCTCGTCGTCGCAGGGGAGTACCTGAGCTCGTTGTACCAGCAGTCGCTGGTGTCGATCGAGGACCTCATCTACAAAGCGTTGTGGGGTGATCTGGTGGCGGCAACCGTCGTCTGCGCCCGCCCGCTCGGGCCGGACGGCTGCCTGAGAATCGACCACACCCTGGAGTACGTGATCCCCCACACCGCCGACCGCTACCACAAGGACACGGACGAGCGCGGCGACCGCTTCTCCTCCACCCGCGCCTCCCTGCACTCGGTCACCAACCTGGCCCCGGCCTTGCTGAAGTGGCTCGGCAAGAACACTGACACCCCCCTGGACTTCGGGATCCTTCACCCGGGCGGGCCCAGGATCCTGGCCAAACTCGCCACCGTCCTGGACGTCGACGACGAGTTCACCAAGCACTCGCGCGATGTCCTCGCGGAGGAGGGCAACCTGGGCGGGCCCACCATCTTCTCCGTCCTGGAACGTACCTACCGCACCCCACCGGCCCACGGCGGGCGCGGCCTGGTCTTCGGACTGGGCCCGGGAGTCGCACTGGGCGCGCTCCTGGTGACCTGGATCGACCCTCGGTCCTGAGCCCCCACCGGACACCGCCCAGGACACATGCCCTGGGCGATGTCCGGTGCGCCTGCGCTGTTGCAGACCCCCTCGCGCTGGCCGACTGCGGCAGCGGCCGCCAGGAGGATCCGCCCGGACGGGGCCAGCGGACCAGGACCGGCGACGTGGGGGAGAGCGACACGAAACCGGCCCGTCAGTAGAGTTGGGCGAGCCGCTCGTCGGCGGCCACCACCACCCGGGCGACTGCGTTGTTGTCGGCCCAGACGAGGACCGCGCGAACCAGACCGCGGGTCGCCTGCCCGTCGCGCCCGCCGGCCAGCGACCCCACCTCCGCCCACGGCCCGCGCAGAACCCTGGCATCACGGCGCAGCCGCACACCCGCACCGGCGGCTCGGACGAGGGAGGCGAGCTGCCACAGCAGCAGAGCCGCGACCAGGAGCAGCACCGCGGTCATCGCGTACCGGCCGCCAGCCAGCCCCGCAACAAGGCCGCCGACGACGGCGCCCACCAGGGCGGCCGGGGTGAGTACCACCACGAACGCGACCATGGCGCAGGGCAGGAGCAGCAGGCTCTGCAGGGCGGTCCGCGTCCAGGGCTGAGGCCGTCGCAGGACGAGCGTTGCCGGGCCCCACGACATCACCCGGCCCGCGCAGCGGTGGACGGTCGTTTCGATCAGCCAGAACGGGGCGAACACGGCACGCAGCCACACGGGGCGGGCTGCGACGGGCGCGAAGGCTTGCGTAAGGACACCGGCGAGCTGCGGCAGACGGCCCCACGGCGCGAGCAGGCCGTCCGGCGTGCGGACCGCCGCGCTGGCGTCCGCGCCGGCCCGGAACCTCACCGTGCTCCCGGGCCGGTACGCGCGGTGGACCAGGTGGCCTGGGTGAGGCGGGCGGCCTGGGCGGAGGCGTACTGCAGGTGTCCGCGGGCGGTGCCGATGACCATGCCCGGAGCGGCGGTGGGATCGCCGACGGCGGTGTTGATCGCCGACGTCGCGGAGCGCACATGGTGCACGATACTGGCCTCCACCAGCAGGCGGCCCCCACCGTGGGCGATGCCGGGCCGCCCTTCCTGATACATCGCCCAGACCTGCTCGGGGGCCAGCGATCCGGGCCCGGAGACGCCGCGCCGGTGGGCGTCCCACACCAGCAGCGCGGGGTCGACGGCGCCGCGGTGGGTGACCGCCTCCTGCAACGAGGTGAACAACTGCGCCCGGCCCGGCTGAGTGAAGTCCTCGGCGCGCAGCCAGCGGCCCACCTGCTCGAGCTGGCCAGGGTCGCGCAGCAGGGACGACAGCACGGCGTCTTCGGTGAACGTCATCTCCGGGCGCGGGACTGTCTGCGGCGCCAAGGCCGCGCCGACCGCCTCGACACGCCCCATGGCTTGCTCCCAACGGTCCTCCAACTGCTGGAGGGCGCCGAGCATGGTGTTGATCTGCATCTCGGCGGCGGGCGCGCCCGGTACCTGCAGGGTGTTCTCCACGCGCCACGACCCCTGCGCGACCTGCTGCTGAATACTGGTCTGCAGGACCCGCTGGCCGAGCTGGGCGGCATGTTCGGGGTGGGGGACCTGCTGGGTGGTGGTGAGCGCGTGGATCTGCTGCGCGACGGACGGCCAGGCGGAGACGGGGACGATCCAGCGCTCGTCGGCGGCTGTGCGCTGCAGCTGCTCGTAGAGCATCCGGGCCAGCACCTGCTGCCGTTCGGCGGGGGAGGCCCGGATGGTGACGGCGGGGTGGGCATACAGCTTCTCCTCGACCAGGGCCCTGAACATCTGCCCCAGCCACGGGTCCTGGAAGTCGGCGGCTTTGAGCCAGCCGGCCAGCCTCGCACCCTCCTCAGGGCGGGCCAGGACGGCGGCCAGCACCGCCTGTTCGGCAAACTGCCCCTGCGCACCGACGGTGCGCTCCAGGCTCGCCTGGGCCACCACCCGTCCGTACTGGGCGGCGTTGGCGGCGTTGGGCACGCTGGCGGACAGGCCCGTGACGTAGGCGGCGACCTGCTGCCAGTCGGTGGTGCTCGCCCAACCGTCGGCGATGGCTCTCGCGTGCAGGTTCTCCAGGACCAGGCGGCCGAGTACCTGGGCCTGATGCCGGGACGCCGCGGCGAGAACCGCCGGATGGGCGTAGAGGTGGTGGTCCACCAGCATGCGGTAGATCTCCCGGCGCCACGGGTCCGCGAAGTCCGCGGCCCGCAGCCAGTCGCGTACCTCCAGGGCCCGGCGGGGATTTTGAAGGACCGAACCCAGCAGGGCCTCTTCCGAGTACGCCTCCGGGCCGCTCACTGAGGCCCCGCTGGACCCGGATCCTGTTGCGTGAAGACGGCCTGCTGGGACCGGGCCCAGCGCTGGGCTGCCTCGTCCAGAGCCGCGACGGATGCCTCCTCCAGAGGTTCCCACCACGCCTCACCCACGCGCCACCACCGGTCCACGAAGCGCACCGGCGCTCCCGGGAAGTCGCCCAGCAGTACGGCGTCGCCCGCATCCATGTGCTGGCGCATCGCCTCGATGCTGACCGGCCCGGAACGCAGCCGCTCCGCCCGGGCGGTGGCGAAGTCCGCCAAGGAGGAAAGCTGCCCGTCGCTCAAGGCCATGGCGCCCGCCCCTTCCCGTCGTCGATGCACGCCCGCCCGCCGAACAAGCACGCGGGGCCGTTCCTGCTCTGCCATGAAAGCCCCGCATGCGGCATCCCGAGCAGCTGACAAAGCATCCGATCCCGCCAGGAGGGAACTGCGAACGAGATGTCCCGTCGGGCGGGAAGCCCCGCGCGGCGGACTGCGCCGAGAGCCCACGACGGGGCACCGTGGTGGAGACCCGGCCCATCCGGACCGGCCACCTGGGACGGCGAGCCCCCCATGAGGCTCGCCGTCCCGGCACACCCGTACGCCAGACCACGAGGAGTCCCGTTGGAGCGCGACATGGTGAGCGACGAGGAGTGGGAGCGGGCGATGGGCCGCGAGATCGAGCATGCCTTCGGCCCCGACGACGAGGGCTACGAAAGCCGGGCGGACTGACCACACTGCGTCAGCCGGCACCACGGAGAACGGCAGCGAGCCGACATCCTGGACATCCACGCCGCACGGCCGGCTGGAACCTGCACGGCCGGTCGGCCGTCGGGAAGCGGCGGCCGTGGATGAGGCGGAGGTGTGAAGGGGCGGCCCGCCACATCCAGCAGCAACCGGACCTTCCAGAACTGCCCGAAGCCGACCTCCGAGTGCAGTGCGACGCTTCCGTGCACAGTACGCGGAGATCGGCCGGGACCTCACCGACCAGACCTGCTTCGGCGCGCTCATCGCCATCGACGGCCACAGGAATGGGTCTGGAACCCAACCCGACAAGAGTCCCGACCTCGACGACCCGGTGAAGACGGCCTCGTCACACACACGCCTGCATTCACCAGGGAAGCATCCCGACCGAGGTGTTCCTCAGCCTGTCCGGTGCCCGTCGATACGGGGCTTCACCACCGTCGGCCCCAACCCGTTACCCCGCAGCCGGGCAAGAGAGGACGTGCGCAGTGCACCCCGACTGGTGGACGGAACAGGAGCAGTGGGCAGGCCCGGCATGGCTGCGGATCCCATCGGAGGAACGCACCGTCGCGCAGGACGATCCCATCGGTCGCCAGGTCGAGGAGGAGCTCACCAGCATCGGCCCGTCCTGGCAGGTCGGGCACACTCTCTACACCCTCGTCGATCACGACGCCGAGACTGGTACCCGTGCCCTGTACGCCCTGCGTTCCTCCGGCACCCTGCACCGCCTGCTGGAAGGCGTCCACCCGGAATACCTCTACGGCGCCTGGCTGCTCCTCACCTCCCCGTCGGCGCCCCACGAACCGCTTGAGCAACTCGTCTTCGAGTACCTCCTTGAGGAGAACTGCACCATGGGTGCGCCCGAGGAAATCCTGGACACTATCGAGCGGCGCCGCTACCTCCAGGCCCGTGACCTCGAAGTCTGGGGCCGTGAGCAGGGCATCGTCCCCACCGCCCCGGATCCGGACTCCGATGTGCCGGACAGCCTGCGCCTGGAGGCCTGCACCGCCCAGGAACGGGCCACGGTCGAGCGATGGCTGCACGCCCTGGAAGCCGAACTCGACCTCCCCGCGATTCCCGAGCAACCCGGTCCAAGGCCCGCTGCCCCGGAGCTGGAGAACGCTTTCAACCTCCAGCCTCCCACCGGCTGGACCCCTGAACCGGTTGCCGCTGGGAACGACAACGACAGTTGGCCGGATGCTGTGGGCACCGCGCCGCGCCCCCACGGCCACCGCGATGACGACGATCTCACCCACGCCCTCCTGCGCGCCGAGTGGGCGATGTGGCAGGCCGACCAGCGCGCCCGTGCCGCATCCTTCGGCGCCAGCGGGTTGCGCGCGGAGGCCTTGTCCGGGCGTGGACCGCAGTCCACGGCCCTGGAGCGGCGCCGCCGCCGGCTGGCCACCGCTGCCGCGTGGATGTGGCGGGCCCAGGAAGCCGACAAGAGCCGCTCCCGGACCGCCCAGGACGCGGCCAGCTGCCGACAGGCGGCCGCGGCCTTCGACGCCCAGGTCCAGCGTCCCTGGTGGAGCGTCGCACTTCGAGGGACCTGGCCGCCCGCCCACCGGCGCTGGCTACGCGGGTGCGCTCAGGCCGAGCACGCCCACGCCCAGGCGCTGGACACCCTGGCCCGGGAGTGCGGCGAGAATGTGCTTCGCTACCTGGACGAAGCCCGCCGAGCAGCTCCCGAATCGCGGGACCCGCTCGGCGACGAG
Source organism: Kitasatospora sp. NPDC054768 (assembly GCF_053612025.1). Taxonomy (NCBI): domain Bacteria; kingdom Bacillati; phylum Actinomycetota; class Actinomycetes; order Kitasatosporales; family Streptomycetaceae; genus Kitasatospora; species Kitasatospora sp. NPDC054768. The sequence goes on along the minus strand of NZ_JBSHBN010000054.1, from coordinate 22,440 downwards.
GACCTCCTTGAGGAGGCACTGCCCCGCCTGAAGCAGGAGGCGGTGGCGGCCGACTGCCTGACCGTGCCGCAGTGCAGTGAAACGCTCAGGAGGGAGGTGCAGTCGGCACGCAGCCTGTGGCAGTGGCACTGGTACGGTGCTTGGCACATCCGGCAGGAGATGCGGCAGCGTCGCCACGTTGCCGGGCGCCTTCCGATGCCGCCGGTGGAGGGCTTCGCCGGTCCGATCGTGGAAGACCTGCGCTACTGCGAGCGGCTGCTGGGGCCGTGGCCGGGATCTGCCACGCTGCCTGAGGACAACGACCCGCAGTGACGTCCGCGCATGGGCGGTGATGGATCAGACGGCCGGAAACCTAGAAGACCAATTCGTACATCGGGCTTTCCGGCGGCGCCCATCTGCGGCGGGCCGGGCAACCCGCCCCAGCACACGATCGGGGTCTCCTCGGAACCGTGGCCTGTGCTGCCGGTACGTGGCGGCCTGGACACGCGCCACGTTCTGGCGGTGGTCTCTTGTACTGCCGAGCGGATCAAGGTTTGCGAGGTCGCATCCCGTACGAGCGCACCATGACGACGGCCGCAACCTCGGCGGGCACCCACTGCGCGCCCGCCCAACGTCCCGGAGCACGCCTCCGGCAGCCTCTTCAGCTGTCGTCCTCGTCGGGCAGTAGCCGATCCACCCGCTCGAGTTCGTCCGAGGACAGCCGCCCCAGCCGCATGCACAGACGGCGCACCTGCGGGCTCTGCAGAGCATTGGCCAAGGCCAGGTGTTCCTCAGGCCCCCAGACGGAACCTGGGAAGAAGAAGCCGGGGGAGACCTGGAAGTGGTCGGCCAGCGCTTTAAGCACCTTCATGCTCGGGTTGGCGGTCCGGCCGGTGCGAAGTCTGTAGAGAGTGTTCTCGTCGACGAGCGAAGCACCGGCCCGGGCGGCTATCGCCATGGCGACAGCCGCATCGGACGGCAGCCGCTTCCCGGCCGGGGTCGCGGCACGCCGTAGGGCCTCGATCCTCTCTGCCAGGCTCTGCCCGGGCTCACCGTCGTCGTAGGTCACAGCAGCTTTGCCTCCACGTCAGGTCTCGGCAAGACCGCAAGGGGCAGCAGCTCCGCTGGCGCCCTGTCACTTCTAGTCACGGCCGACCGCATTTCTTCCTATGATCGCCACTCGTGTTCTCGGGACGCCACACACTTTGGATGCCCCGGCAGCTCTGTCGCACGTCCCAGCACACGTAGCGGATGGAGCCGAAGCCACGGGTTCCACTCTGGAGGGAGGCCAGGCTTATGTCCACGCCCAATTTCGTCACCAGTGTGCCTGATGCAAGGAGTCGTTCCGTGGACGGCCTCCAAGTAGGCCTGTTCACCACCGGCTTCACCACGTCCGCCCCGGACCTCGCAGCGGCCCGCGGAATCCTTCAAGCCCAGGCACCATCGCTGCCATCGTACGTGCCCTGACCTGCCTGCCGCACATGGCATCACCTCCACCGATCGTTCCTTCAGCGCCGGTTCACTCGCAGCGACGCACCCTCAACCTGCACGGACGCACCCCGGCCGCCACCGCGGCGACCGGGCCATCCGACCCGTGCACGGGAACCGCGGCCGCGCGCCGCCCGGTCCCGGACGTGCGGCCTGCTGCCATTGCGGTGCCCGCCCACCTGCGGCAGGTCGGCCCGACTCGCAGCGGACCGCGGACAGTGCCGCCGTGACGGAGGCGCGTCCGGCCGAAGTCCCGTCCGAGGCGTCCGACCCAGTGGGCGACCGGAACCGCCGGGTCGAGGAGATGCCGACCCTGCGCCAGACCGCGCTCGCAGCCGGCCTGTCGGCTCCCCGGCGATGCGGCCCACCTCAGGCAGGAGGTGAGGTGTCGCAGTCCGGCCGCCTGGGCCTGGTGGCGGCGCACCCTCGACGACGACCTGGCGCTGCGCCGGCCGCAACGGCACCGGGTCCGTCGTGGCGCCGCCGCTGTCCGCCAACCCGCTCCAGGACGCGGTCCCGGGCCCGGGCTTCTACCAGCGCATCGGGTCCCGGTCCGGCGGCGGGCCCACGGCGGATGCGGCGCCCTGCCGCTCAGACCGGACGCCGGTACCGGATCACGTCGGCGGCAGCACGTGCAGGGGTGTACGGCCCGTTTGGTGTGTGGACGCTCAGGCCGTGGGCAGAACGTCGAGGAGGGAGCGCATGCGTGCTTGCTCGTCGCGGCTCATCTTCAGCACCTCGGCGACCCGTGTGAGCAGTACGGGGTTGGGCCGGCGCACCCGTCCGCGCTCGAGGTCGCCGTAGTGACGGCCCGACACTCCCACGGCGATGGCCACCCGTTCCTGCGAGACCTGGATGCGGCCGCGACAGGTCACCAGCAGGTCGCGGAGCGCGTCGGACGTTGCTGGCGTGGCGGCGGTGGGCATGGCAGAGCCTCCTTCGTGGGACACGGAGTCGCCCGTGCGGTACCGAGCGGCTGCGCGCTGCGGGCTGCGCGCTGGGCGCGCGCTGGGCGGTGTGCTCTGAACGAAATCAGACTTCGGCTGGTGGCGGTACTGTACGAGAGCACCATGAACATGATGAAAACCTCGACCAGCGCACACCTGAGCGGGGCGTTCGCGCCGTTGTGCGCCCCCTGGTGGCGACGCGCTTGGACAGGGCTGCGCCGTCGGTTGCTGCTGGAAGCCACCGGCCGGCGCCTTGGACTCGGGCGGCCTCCTGTACGGCCTCAGGCCCGCGTGTCGGCTGAGCACCCGGCAGCAGCGGGGACAGGTACGTGACCCGCTGCCCCCGCCCGGGGCCTCCAACCGGCCTGCTCCTGATCCCGGCTGGGGCCCGCTCAGCGGGGACGAGGAGCGACAGGAGCCCGCGGCCCGGTCGCGGTCCATGTCGGCCAGTTGACAGGACGAGATGCCAGGAACTCGCCCGAGCATCGTGGCCGCCATGCACCAGCATCCGTCCGGACTGCGCGACCTCGGCGTCAAAGAGGCCCGGTTCCCGGAACGCCCCGGCCCGTCGGAGCTCTCGATCCCCCTCGCCAGGTGATCGCGATCCCGCCCCCAGTGGGTCACGGCCGCGTCCTCGAAGAGCACTTGAGTCTCGGTGAAGGCAGTGGCGCCCGCCGCCGTCCTGTCAGCGGAGCCGCCTATCGTACGGTCAACGTTCAACTACATTTCCAAAGCCACAACCGCGGTCACTGAATGCGTTCAGACGCCCCGCCCGGTCCTGAACCGGATACCCGGACACGTGGTACAAGGCGTCCCGGGGCGGGACGCCCCGTTCCCGGGGAGGGGCAGAGTTGCCCACGCTTCGATTCGCGACCGGTCTGCCACAAGGGCTGCGCTTCGCAGAGGAGACCAAGAGCGACGCTGACCGGCCGCTGCGCGGGGTCCACCCTCTGTCCCCGGACAAGGCGCTCGACGACGGGCAGGTCCGCCACCACCTGGTCGTCGTGCGAAGATGCGACCCAAGATTGGGCGAACGCGACCGACTGAACCGGTTCCTGGCCCGCCTCACCGCAACAGGTGCAGCGGCACTGGCCATCGCCCTGCCCCCAGGAACGGAGACGCAACCGTCCGTTCGCGCGGCGGCACGCCATCACGGGATGCCGTTGCTGACCGTCGGGGACGATCCCCCCACATGGTTTCAGTTGCACAGTGCCATCGTCGACGAATACCACGCCCGGACACTGCGCACCGCCACCCTCCATCGCCAACTCCTGGAACAGATCCACCATCTCGGTGGGCCGGAAGGCATCCAGCGCCTGGTCACCTGGCTCGCGGGCTTCGCCGGCGCCCAAGTTGCCGTGGTACCACCCCTGGGATCGACCTGCACCGTCGCGCCCGCCGGCGCAGGCCTCCTGCTCGACCCCGCCCGCGAGAAGGTCGCCCAACTCTCCAGCGCAGGCCAAGGATGGGCCTCTCTCGAACTTGCCGACCTGGATCCGACACCCGGCACCGCAGACCTTCAGATCCGACTGTTCAGGATCGGGGCCGCCCGGCCCGCCCCAGTACTTGCCGTCGGCGCCCCCGCCTTCAGCCCCGACACCAACATCGCCATCGCAAGGACCCTGGACCTCCTGGCGGTGCAGACCGCTGCCGAAGCCGCCGCCCGAGGAAACGAACGCCTCAGACGCGCCGAGGAATCGGTGAGACAGGCGATCCTGCAACTACTGATGACCGGCAACGTGACCGAGGCCCAGCGCACCGCCCGCTGCCTCATCCCAGGGATCCTCGACGTCGACGAATGCCAGGTGTTCATCCTCAAATCCCGTCGGACCGAGCGCACCAGTGTCATTCAGGACTGCCTGGAGGCTGTAGGGAGCGCCACCATCGTCAGTGCATGCCCGGCCTTCTCCGACCAGGTGGTCGTCATTGCCCCGGGCCCCAGCACGGAATACGAGGCCATGGACGGCCTTACCGCCGTCGTACGCGCCGCGCCGCACCGCTATCTCGGCGCCAGCACCACACGCCAGCTTGCCGACACCGCCCAGGCATACGGCGATGCCAGCCGGGCCCTGGTCGTAGCCCAGCGAACTTCCACCCGTATCCACCAATACACAGCCGACGTCCAGCTCGCCCACATCCTCGACGAGCGCGCCGACACGTGGGCGCATGCCCGCCTGGCCCCGCTGCTGGGCTTGCCCGAAAGCCGCCGCGAGCAGCTCCTCGCCACGCTGCGCCTGGGTCTGGACTTCACTCCGGCCGCGGCCGCCAGAATCCTGGGGACGCATCGCAACACGGTCGCCCGCCGTCTGAGCGCGGCCGCTGGACTGTTGGAGGCCGACTTGCAGGACATCATCCAGCGCGCCGTGCTCGGCCTCGCGCTCGAACTCGGAACACGTGCGGAGCGTGCACCCGCCCTGCATGAGCCGACCGGCATCGCACAGGTGCTGGACACGGACGAAGTCCGTTGCTGGGCAAGCGAGTTCCTCGAGCCGTTGAGCAGGGGGCGACGCCACCTGATCGACACGCTGTCAGCATGGATCGAGGCAAACACCCATATTGAGACCACCGCCGCAGCGCTCGATCTGAATCCGGCAACGGTCCGCTCGCACCTGCGGCAGGCCCAGAACCTAATTCAGCGTCGTCTGGTCAGCGGGTCAACAGCCGACGAGGATTTGGATCTCCCCGGCGCCCACGACGTCGTCCTGGCCCTGGCCGTTCTCCCGGAGATGCCCATTCGGCTCTGACCAGTGTCCACGTGCTGGCCGACGACGTGAACGCCCGCATTCGCTGCCGGGCCGGCGGACTGCCCCTGTCCGAGATCGACCGGACCCTGCACGCCGAACAGCACCGCCAGGACATCGCCGATCGCGCGGCCGAGGAGGCTGCCGCGCCCGCCGGAATGCCGACCTCGCAAGCCGGGACCTGGCCGGCACCGCAGCTCAGCCCCTCTGCACCGCCCTGGAACGCGCAGGGTTTATTCGAGGGCGTGTTGGAGCTGGCCGCGGGTCGTGGTGGAGCGGTGGGGGATGCCGAGGTCGGTGGCGCGCTGGTAGAGGATGTTGGCGGTCCAGGCCGTCAGGGTGGGCCGGCGCAGGCCCCGGATCCGTTCGGCGAGCTGTGGGCCGCTCTTCTTGACCGCTCGGCGCGTGCGTTGCGGGCGCGGGTGAAGCCGGCCGGGGCGAGGGGGTAGAGCGTGTCGGAGAGCACGTCGAACTCGGACGGGGCAGCCGCGCTTCGGACTCTACGGGCAGCGCGGACTCCGGACCCCTCAGGCCGGCGGGGCCGATGCCGCACGCGGGCGGGGCCCTCCTGCGTCCGACCAAGGTGTGCTGTTGTCCGGGAGTCTGCTGATGGCGTTGGCAACGGTGCGTTCGGTGTGTTGCCGGGGATCGTCGGGCACCGGCGCCAAAGTGCCTGAGGTGTACGAAGGCGCTCCCGGGGGAGCGGGCGAGTCCTGAGCACCGAAGATTACGTTTCGTTGACCCTGCCGGACTCAAGGCGTCAACCGACCCGGAAGAAATTCGATGGGATTCGGAACCGGCCGCACCGCCGGGCGATCGATCCCTTTCGCTTCTGATCGCTTTGTTCGAATTCTTGCCAGTGGGCGGCAACTAAGAAGATGACCCGTTAACGCGGTGGGGTGATCGCGTTGTAATGTCGCGAATACGGAGAGCCCCGGCGGGCCTGAGAAACCAATCATGCCGGGGCTCTGCGCAACAACACGACTCGATCGAGGAGCCCTTGTGAGTCCTGACCGGATCCGGCACCTGACCGCCCTGCGGCAGTTCGTCCGTGGCACCGAACCTAACATGCCTCTGCAGTTGGCCGGGGAAACCTCCGACGTCATTGCCATGTGGGTACATGTGAAAGGCGGCCTTCTCGTGGCCGTGCCGAGCGCGCTCGCCGCCCTCCTCACGGGGGCCGGCCCCGGGCTCGGACTGTCGGCCCTGCTGTATGCCGCCGGGTCCGTTGCCAACGCCTCCCACGTCAGCTACCTGCGCCGTCGCATCTGACGCCCCGGGCGCCGCCCGCCCGCCTCGGCCGAGCTTCGAGGAGGGCGGGCAGCCGCAGCGCCCGCGCCGGGCTGAAATGCAATCCGTACGCGCTGTTCTGGATCACCGGGTGTTCGCGAACGAAAACCCCAGGAGAGGCTCACTCGTTCGCGGTATCCCGAATTGAGGAACGGGACATGACCCAGCCGACAGGGCCGAGCCAGGCCTGCGACCACTGCCACACGAAATTCGAGCCCAAAGTCCTCGGACGCCGCCGCCGCTTCTGCACCGACAAGTGCCGTTCCGCCCACCACCGCAAGAAGAAGACCGTGCCGCAGGACCCCGCCCCGACGATGGACCCGGCAGTCACCCAGATCGCCACGGGCCTGATGACCACCGCACGGCGCCTGCGGAACGTGGTGAAGTCAGCCAACCCCGCTCTCGGCGACGTCGCCGAGCTCAAAATCCTCGCCGACATCGGCAAGGAGTACGAAGAGCTCGTCAACGCCGTCGTCCTCCAGGCCCGCCAGCGCAAAGTCCCCTGGCCGACCATCGCCAAGATCCTCGGAGTGAGCACCGAAACCGCGCGAACCCGCTGGGAGGAGGAGAAAGCCGCCCGCGTACTGGCACGCCGACGCGAACGCGGACGCAAGACCGCCCGCCCCAGGGGCTCCTCCGCCAGGGAACGCGGCCACCGCAACAGGCGCTCCGCGGTCCACGCCCTCGACGCCCAGTCCCGCCTCGCCAGCGCCCTCTCCCACCTCCTGCGTGCTTCGGGCCGCTACATGAGGGAGGTCGCGGAGGAAGCCGGAGTGTCCACCTCCTACGTCTCCCGGGCGGTGAGCGGAGAACGCATGCCGCGCTGGGACGTGGTCGCCTCCTTCGCGCGCTCCTGCGACGCAGACCCCGAACAGCTGCGCGTGCTGTGGGAGGAAGCCAACGGCAAACCGACGGCCCGGCCGTTCTTCGCCGGCCGCCCCAAGGCGTACGACCATGCCCTCTTTCAGCTCACCTCCGCGATCCAGGGCCTCCACCTCGCCGCCGGCCGCCCCACCGCCGAATTCATCGTCGAACGCTCCACGCTCACCCTGACCACGGCGCAGGCCACCGACGTCCTGCGGCGCCCCGAGCTGGCGCCGTGGCCGGACATCGTGGCGGTCGTCAGCCTTCTCCAGGGGCCGGTCGATCTCATCAGGCCCCTGTGGGAGTGCCTCCAGCTGGCGGCGAATCCGAAGTGGACACCCGAGAGCCCGCCCCCGTCGACCCCCGCCTCGGTCAACCCGGCCACCACCACCTTGCCCGCCGAATCCTTCTGAGACCGTCCGCGGCACGCCGCCGCGACGCGGGCTCACAGCACTGCCCCCGCTCCCACCCCCGTCCCCTGGGAACCGCCATGCCACCGCCCTGGCTCGGGAACCGACCGTGCCGACCGGCCCGACCCGACCGCATCGGGCCCTGGGCCCTGCGCGACCTGCACTACGACCGCTACCTCTCGTACGCGGCCCTCCTCCTGCCCGTCGCCGACGCCTGCAGCGCGATCAAGCAGGCCTTCGACGAACTCGCCGAACGCTGGCCCACCGTCCTGGCCGCGCCCAGCCCGGCCGCGTGCGCCTGGCAGGCGGTCCGCCGACGGGTCCGTTCGATGGCCGGCCCGTTGCCGCCCGTCGCCCACCTGAGCGACCCCGAGCAGGATGTCCTCGTCCTGCACCTCGTTCTCGACCTGCCCGCGGCCGAGATCGCCGACCTCACAGGAACCGACGCGGCGGCCGTCCAGATGCACCTGCGCTCCGTGCGCGCCGCCGACCGACCTCGGCCACCCGGCAGCCACCCGCCCCGGCCCACCGGGGCGACGACCGGAGCTGACGTGTGATCACCCAAGCTTTGTCGAACAATTGTTCCCATCGCCGTCCGCGGCAAGAGGGAAGGCCAGCTGGTTGGTGAGATTGTCGTCCAAGGTGAGTAGTGGCAGCACGTCGTCGGGTACGCGGACGGTCAGGGCGGGGTCGGCCGCCAGCGTCCCGCCCAGGTGCAGACGAGTGGCTTCGAGGCCCTCGTGGCGTTCATGTGTGTCGGCGCCGCCGTTGGACGGAGGCAGCGGCTGGGGCTGGCCGGGCAGGATGCGACACAGAAGATCGTCGAGCGACTGCTGTAGCAGGCTGGTGTTCAACACTTGATCCTCCCCACAAGTACGTATTCCTGACCCAGAGCGTATGCCGCTTGTCCACGGGTGCTACGACAACGCGGAGTCGACGATGGCTTGGTCGGGCGACGCATATGATCAGATAACTCTGTGTAGCGGTTTCTGTGACTCTATGGTGTCTCCATGCGCAGGTCGAAGCTCCTCCTGTACGCGGCAGCGGTCCTGGTCCTGGGGGCCGCGTCGATTGCCGTCGCGCGCGGCACCGAGGGGGAGGCCGCGGAGACGCGCATGGCCCCGACGGTCCTGTTGAGCCGTGAGTACCACGAGAAGTACTTGAGGCCGATCGCCGACGAGGTGCACCGGCTGGTCGACACCGAGCGGGTCGACGGCGCGGGCTTCGCGTCGATCGTGTTCCACGGCGACGAGCACTACCTCGACCTCTTCTGGAAGGGCCCGGTCCCCGCCCAGGTCACCAAAGCCGTCGATGCCTGGCGTGCACGTACCCGTGAGCAGGCCGGCCACGACCCCGCGGGCCCGGCGAGCCCCGACTACGACGTCCGCTACCGGCCGGCCGCGTACTCGCGCGCCGAGATGGACCAGGCCGTCGACCGGTTCATCACGGCGGTCGGCAACGACGCCTCGGAGTGGTCGTCGCTCTCGCCCGCCAACGACGGCAGCGGCCTCCTGCTCACCTACCAGCCGGCAAGCGCCAGGCGCATCGCGCCCGCCGGTGCCCCGGCGCGCGACTACCAGGCCCGGGCCGGGCAGATCGCAGGCATCCCCGTCCAGTCCCGTGCCGGCTCTTCCGAGACACCCACCCATGGCAGCCGCACCAGCGACGCCCCGCCCTGGTATGCCGGAGCCGACCTCACCCTCGGCGACAACTCCCGCTGCTCCACCGGCGTGCCCGGCTGGGTGGACAACAAGCGTGTCCTGCTCACCGCCGCCCACTGCCAGACCAGCGGGAACGTCTACAACGGGCAGCGCGTCGTCGGCGAGGTCACCGCCTACGACAGTGGCCTCGACGTCGCCGTCGTCACGACCGGAAGGGACACCGCGGCCCGTTTCTACAGCAGCTCCTGGAACAGCGGCGACTGGCGGCCGCTGTACGGGCCGGCGCGCCTGGACCCGGGGCAGTCTGCCTGCTTCAGCGGCGCCGTGTCCGGGTTCCACTGCGAGCTGGAGGTCACGCGGCTCGGCGTCCACTCGCCGTCCGGGCGCACCAGCGCGACCGAGGTGAAGTCCCGCAGCGGGGGCGTCGCCGTCGCCCAGGGCGACAGTGGCGGGCCGGCCGTGGCCAACCCCCAGGGCGACTCCATGGCACCGGTCGGCGTCATCATTGCCGGGAACACCGACACCAAGGTCCCGTGCAACAGCACGTCGATTCCGACGACCTGCTTCTCGACCGGCTACTACACGCCACTCGACCCCGTGGCGTCCAAATTCGGATTCTCGGCCTTGTGAGCCCCGCCGCAGGCCCCGGACCCGGCCCAGAACGCGAGGGCGGTCCGGCCGGTTGCGCCAGGTCAGCTGTCGTCCTCGTTCGGCCTTTCCGGTTCCTGTGAACCGGAGAGCTCCTCAAGCGCGTCGATGTCATCGTGCGGCCATGTCCGAACGTACATGGACGGGTTCGTCGGGGACAGAAGGCCGGAGTAGTTGGGCAGGCCGGAGACAAGATCGGCCGCCTCGGTGGCGCTGGCCAGAAGCGCGGAGAGGTTGGTCCGGGACAGCGCTGCCGCCTTGACGGCGTCCGCGACCGGCGCGGTGTAGTTGAAGTTGGTCGACCACGACGCGAAGTCGAACGTCGGCAGTACTGCCGCCCGGACGGCGTCGGCCAGGCCGGGGGCGTAGTTGTACAAAAGGCCGACGTCCGATGGACCGGTCGGCCTGCCGGCCTGGTCTGCGGTGGTTGCTGAATCGGGCTTCCGCTTGGAGATGAGCTCGCGCAGGGCCTCCTTGTGGAGTGCCGCCAGGGCGTCTGTGGTGGGTTTGTCCTGCAGGTCTGGAGCGGACGGGTCGTCAGGCGACAGCAGCGTGGGCGCTCCCTGATCGCCGTCCGCGTCGGCGGAGAACAGGAGCTTGACCGTCCAGATGCACGAGACGCCTTCCAGCCCCTGGCCCACGGCGGCAGCGAGGCCGTACAACAGCCAGGTCGTCTCGGCGGTGTACCAGACCTCCTTGCCGATGCGGTGCCCGGCGGCTTTGCCGCTACTCAGCAGAGTGCTGCGCGGTGGCGTGATCCAGGCGTTCCACTCGATGGGGGCGCCGGTCGTGGTGATCCCCGGAAGGCCCAGTACGGCACGGTGCGAGGCGAAGGCGAGTCCTCCGATCGTCGCGGCGACGGGCTCCGAATCCAGGAAACGCTTCGCGTCGGCGGCGGCGGAGGCGTTGTCGACGGCTACCGTGAAGGCGGTCACGACAGCGTCGAAGTCCTTCAGGCGCTTCAGACGTCCGGCGAGATCCCCCAGGTCCTGGTCCATGGGGAATCGGTAGACGGTGCCGTCACCGAAGTCGGTCGTGTTGTCCGTGACGAAGTGCACGTCCTCGTCCGGATAATTCCGCAGGAACTCGAGGATCGTGAACCAGATCGCGGCGTCCCGCGCGCCCTCCGCCCGCTTCTCGCCCTGCTTGGCCGGGGGCAGCGCGAGTGCTTCACGGGAGAGCGCCTTCAGCGCGGCCTCGCCCGAGGTGGGCACCACCTCGAAGAGCTCCGAGTACACCTTCCGCCAGTACTCCTGGCACTCCTCCAACTCAAGCGGCGGCTCCTCGAACGTCGGCGTCGGCTTCCAGGGCATCATCCGCTGCAACGCATTGAGTGCGGACGCGGCCGTCTCGCGCTGCGCGACGTAGTCCTTCGCTTTGTGAGCGGCCAGCTCCTCAAGGACCGTTCCCGGGATACCGACCCGGTGTTGCCCAGAGGCACGTAGCGCGCGCACGATGTCCGCCCTCGGGCTCCTAGGGTTGATCCTGTTGATGGCGTTCGTGTCGAAGATGATCACGGGAGTCCTCTCGCTTCCTGCCCAGCTTGATTCCCACCCGGAGCAGGCGGTCGGCACCTTGACGGCTACGTCGGGTGCCGTGGCGATACCTTGATGGTCTGGCAGAGAGACGGTAGCTCCGCAGGTCAGAGCATTGGTAGGGGCGGGGCCCGGGTGCCTTCACCGATGTCGAGATTCCGGGGCTGGCCCCGCCGCAGAGCGAGGCTTCCGTCCCTCTGGCTGTGCCCGCTTGCCCTGCCCGGCATGTGGGTGGCTCACCGGCCGGTTCCGCGGCGGCGCCTGGTGGCCCGCTGACCGGCGCCCGCCGCTGCGATTGTTCTGTGCAGGCAGAACGTAGTGATTAACCCTGTGATAAAGACCGGGCCCGGTCGTTACAGCTCCGTCCACCCGTACGGCCGCCGGCCCCGGCTGCTGAACGGGTGCCAGACCGGAGCCGACGGGCCGCGTTGGACCAGGTCCTCGATCCGGGCGGCCCCGGCCGGGACGGCGGTGACCATCTCGGCGACGGCTGGCTGTTCCTCGGCTGCGAGCAGCAGGTCCGCCACCGTCGTTCGCACCCCGGCCGCGCCGGTGCCGGCCAGGACCACGAGCAACTGCGGGAACGCCCTCCAGCGCCGTTCCCACGCTTGCCCCGGCCCTTCCCCGCCGACCTGTTCCCACACCCGGGCGCAGGCCGCGAGCTGCGCCGCGGTCTGCTCGTCGCCGGCGCCAGCGACATGGATCAGGGCGCAGCCTCGATTGCCCGCGGTCGCCGTCTCGGGGCCGCTCGGGATGACAGCCGCAGCAGCAACACGCAGGTAGCCAGGTGGAGGGCGGTGTCCCGGCGCCGCCGCACGCCACCTGGGACGACCGGGTACGAAATCGGACGCCCTGCTACGGCAGACCCGACATGGCTTGTGACCAGCCAGAACACACCGGGAACGCCGAGGAGTGTCCGACCGGTAGGGCGCATTGGCGTCGCCGCGGTGGCACTCGGCGGATCGCCGGCCCGGTTACGTTGGCGCGCATGAACTGCGGCACCGCCCGGGCGATCCGGTCGGAACGCTCCGGGCAGTGCCGCAGCCTGCAGCTCTCAACAAGGAGGGGTCGAGACATGCACAACCACGGCAACGGGTTCAGGCGCCTGGGCGAACTCGCCGTCACGGCGGCCGTCACGGCGATCGTCTCCACGTTGGCCACGCTCGCCGTGACCTCGGGGGTCACGGCCGCGGGGCTCAGCGTGGCCGGGCCCGGCTGCGCCAAGGTGGCCCCGGCTCTCCTGCCGCAGTCGCCGGACCAGATCGGGGGCTAGAGATCCTTTCGGCTGCAGGGCACAGTGGCGTCGTTTCGCGAGCCGGGGCGCGCACCGCCGCGCGGCCGCCGTTTCGACAGTGCACATCTCAGGCGATCGCGGCCGGCCGGGGTCGGCCGCGATCGAAGGGAGTCGCGCCCGCTCCTGCCCATCCCGGCCCTGCTGTGCCTGCGGGATCCAGGGAGGCCCGCCGATAAGGACAGGACAGTGAGCCGCATCACGTGGCAACCCCACCTCCTCGGCCCGGTCGGCGGCTCGGCTGCGGACGTCCTCACCCAGCCACTGGCAGTGGCGCATCGCCACCGAGGGGCGCCCTTGCCCGCGGGCAGGACGCGCGAGGGGGCGGTCCTTGCGCCAGTCACACGACAGGGCCTGTGCCGCAGCGTGGCCCGGCCTGGGGGTGCTGGCCCCGGGCCTGCGGACGGGTGCCCGGGGCGGGGCGTGCGGGTTGCTGTTCGGCGCCGGCGGGCGGTGGGGTGATGCGGGCGATCGCTCCCGCCAGGGAGGTGGTCCAGTTCCCGGCCTTCCCGGCTGCGAGTTCGTCGATTGCGTGCTGGATCGTCAGGGAGAGATGCCGCAGGTAGACATCGTCGGTGCCGGGGAACGGCGCGGGCGGGTGGGCGAGCACGGCGGCGACCGGCACGGCGGCGGGGCGGTCGTCGATGTGCGGCGCGGCCTGCAGGACGGTGTGGGCCAAGTCGTAGAGCAGCACCGGCTCAAGGGGATGCTCGCTGTCGTGGGCGAGCTCGGCCGCGATGCCGGTGAACCGCCCGCTCTCCTGTGCACTCCAGGGCCGGGTGGCCTCGTGCTGGTAGGCGAGCACCGCCCCGGCCGGCTGCTGCCGGGCCCGCGTGATCCGGCCATTCTCCTCACCGGTCCGGACAGCAGTGCTGTGGTGGAGCAGGTGACCGCTCCGGTCGTAGACGTTGACCGTGTCGCTGAGCGCGTGGTCCTCGATCACGGCGAGGCTCTGGGGGACCCGGGCCAGGATCCTGGCCCGCGAGTCCGGCGGCACCGCACGTCCCACGCCGAGTTCACGCCGTTCCTGCTGGCAGCGGTAGAGCGCGGCGATACCGCTGGTGGCCTGCGCGACCGCGATGAACGCGGCCTCGCTGCGGTAGACACCGCTTGCGTCGAACGGGGCGAGGACGTCGCGCACGGTGTCGGGCCGCAGCTCGCCCTCCCGCAGGATGTCGAACCGGTTCGACATCCCGTACTCGACGGCCATGGCGAAGAACCGGGAAGCGTCCACACCCGTGTACCGGCTGAAGCTCACCCCGTGGGCGGCACGGATCTCCTCGAAGCGCGGATGGGAGGAGTGGAAGGCATCCACGTCCAGCCCGAGCCCGGCACCCCGGCCGGCCGCCTCCAACTGAGCCTGGATGCGGTTCTGTGTGTAGGTCTTGCCGGCACCCGGCCCACCTTCGACGACGAACACCAGCGGCTCTTCCTGGCGTCGGGGACCGGCCAGCTTGACCGGAACCACCCAGTCCTCGAACCTTTTGCGGGCCTGATCGGGGGCAAGGGCCCAGTCATCGAAGAGGCTGCTGCCCGGGATCTGAGGGCTCATCGAGCCACCTCGCGGGCCCGCAGTACGGGCTTGTACTGGGTGATCACTCGTTCCGCCTCGACGGCGGCTTGCTCGTCGCTGTCCGCCCGCAGCGCCCGCCGTTCGGCCTGCAGAGTGTTCCGGAACTGGTTGAGCCTCTCGCTTACCTGCCCGTCCGGGTCGGCCCCGCGCTGCGCCGTGTCGAGGTCGCCCTCCGTCAGTCGTTCGAGCTCGTCCAGGATGCTCAGTGCGACCTCAACTCGGATCGAGTCCTTCAGCCGCCAATCGCCCAGGTCCCCGTTTCCGAGAAACGACGAACTATCGCTGCCAGTCATGAAGCAAACTCCTTTCCCTGGTGGATACTTGGCATCCTAATCGCCGACGGCGGGGCTTCCTTCGGGCGCTCGCTTCGTCGGGCACTGAGGTTCATTGCCGGCGCGGGCACGAGAGTGGAGGCTGCCGGCTCAAGCCAGCGACACCTGCTCCCTCGGTGTTCGGAAGGCGCCTGTGACCGGTGCGGCAGCAGCACTACCTGTTTGCTCGTGTCGATGGCGAAGTGCGCGTCGGCGCGTTTGACATCGGCGGTGTTCATTCCAGGCCGGAAGCCGGAGGCAAGTCCGTCTTCGATCTCGCCCCGGCGTCGTCGGGCCCGCGGGATGCTGGTTGGGCACGAGGTGGGACGGCCGGGGCCCCGCGGCGTACGTCGTCGGCCAGTTCGTGGCGGAGGGCTTCCTCGAAGCCAGGGCGGCTGTGCGCGGCCATCGCGTGGGCCAGGGCATGGTCCCACGGGGTGTGGAGTTCGCGAGAGGCCAGGGCGGGGGTCGTATCGGGGAACGGGTAGCGCCTCAGGCAGGTGAGGTAGTCGTCGGTGCTCATGCGCCAGGGGACGGCGCGCGGCTGGGCGGTGAGGATGGAGTTCAGGTGGCGCAGGCCGGCCTCGTCGAAGTCGGCGCGGGCTGCGATGTGCCAGCCCATATCGGCCAGGCGCGCGATGGCCCGGACCTCGGCGCCGGAGGGGGTGCCGTCGGTACACAGCACGCGCAGGGGGACGGGGGAGGGGCCTTGCAGGCGGGCGGCGGCGAGGATGGACGGGTTCTCGGTGACGAAGACCCAGTTGGCGGGGCCGGGGGCCGGGGGCCAGGGGCTGGATTCGAGGAGGTCCTCGGGCAGTACCAGGACGGCGTCGGGGGCGGCGGTGACGGCGGTGGGGTGGATGCCCTGGGCGACCAGGCCTCCGGTGACCTTGTCGCCCTGGATGCCGAGCCGGGCCAGTGCCTGGCGGTGGTGGCCGGGCTCCGGGGTGTGGCCGGCGGCCTCGGTGAGGGCCAGGACGAGGCGGGCCAGGGGGTGGCCGCGGTCGAGGCTCTTGGGATGGCCGGTGGCATCCTGGGCGAGGTGTCGCCGATCGACGACGGAGCCTGCGGTCGGCAAGGACTGCAGAGTGGTGACGGCCTGGCGCAGCAGCAGCTCGCCGTCAGGGCGGAGGCTCAGGCGGGCGATCCAGCCCTTGTACCGCAGGACCTCGACCGCGGCCTGCGGTGACGGTCTGACAGGGCACGAGCGGGGCAGAGCGCCGAGGAGGTCGTTCGCCAGCGCCGTGATCTGCTGGCGGCGCTGCGCTGTGCGTTGGCGTTCGAGGGAGGGTTCGCCGACTCGGCGTTCGAGGGCGTGCGCGGCGACGGCGGCGGGGGTCAGCAGGGGGCCGCGTGTGCGGAGAAGGCCGGTGAGGCGGGGGAGGTCGACACGGATGCGGCGGCCGGCCAGCAGGGGCCGGTTGCTGAGGAGGGTCCCGGCGGCGGCGAGCAGCTCGGGCGAGTCGGGCAGTGTTATTGCCAGTGAGCCGCGGGTGAGGTCGTCGGCGGTGGCGTCGGCGCGAAGGGCGACCCGTTCCCACAGCCACGTCAGCTGCGGGCAGGTCAGGGGCGCGAGTGTCGCCCCCTGGCAGGCACCTGGGCACAGCGGGCACGTGGTCACGGCTGCTCCTCCGTCGTGGAGAGGAGGAGTTCGAGTTCACGGTCGAGGATGTCGACGCGGGTGGCGATGACGGTCTTGTCGGAGCCCTGGGTGAGTTCGAAGGCGCTGATACCGTCCCAGGCGGCGGGAGCTCCGTCCCACTGGTGGCTGGTGCACACGGTGTCGAGGTCGAGGTGGGCGATGAAGCGGGCGAGGGCGTCGCGCCCTTTCTCGTCGACCTCGGCGGGGATCTCGTCGAGCGCGACCAGACGCAGGGCCTGTGGGCCGAGCCTGTCGTACTCGGCGGCCAGTGCGGCGAGCAGGGGGGCCATGACCACCAGGCGGTTCTCTCCGCCGGAGACACCGCAGTCGCGGCTGCCCAGGGCGGTTTCGGCCCGGGCCTTGCCGGTGACGACGTGGCGGATGGCGATCCAGCTGCTGACGTCGAGGATCCGCGCGAGTTCGTCGGCGGTGGCGGTTGCGGCGGCCTTGGCCTGGGTAGCGGCGGTGCGCAGCTGGTGGTGGAGTTCGTCGCGGAGCTGCTGCTCCTGCTCGGGGGTCCGGGTGACGGCGGAGTTCTTGCAGGCCAGGCGCCAGAGCGTGGCCAGGCCCGGGTCCAGGTCGGGCCGCAGGGCGTAGTCCAGCCGCACGCCGACGCCGGAGGAGGCGGCGGCGAGCGGGAGAAGGGCGTTGGTGCGACCGAACCAGTTGACGACGGCGGACCAGGCGGTTCCCAGCGCCTGGGGGAGCTGGCCGAGGACGAGGCCGTCGAGGGCGTCGCCTTCGGCCCGCTTGAGCGATTCCTCGGCTGTCGCGCGGTCCTTCGCAGCGAGGGCGGCTGCTACGGGCAGGGGGTGGGAGGTGTCGTCGCGCACGAGGCGTACGTCCAGGACGGCAGGGTCATCCGGTCCGTACTCGAGGTGCCAGCCGCCGGAGTCCTGGCTGATGAGGTGGGCGTGCAGGGCCTCGGCCGCGCTGGTCACCTCCCCGGGGGTGGCGGGTGCGATGGAGCGGATGGCTTCGGCCACGGCCGCGGGCAGCTCGTGGGCGGGCAGGTCGGTGGGGACGGCGATGACCTGCTCGACGCCCCAGGCAGACAGAACCGCGCGCAGCCCGCCGAGGGCCTCTTGTTGTTCTGGCAGGATGCCCTGGAGGCTGGTGCCGGTTCGGGTGTGCAGCACGACGCACGCGGCCTGCCGCTTGTGTGCGGCGGCTAGGCCGGCGGCGGCTCTACGCCGGTGGTCCTTGGCGGCGGCGCATGCGGCCTTGGCCGCGGTGAGTTGCTGCGCGATGTCCCGGGCTCGCGGGGAGGGGGCCAGCATCGCCTCGTGCACGGCGGCCAGATGGTCGCGGTCGGCGAGCATCTCGGCCAGCTGTAGTGCCTCCACGGTGTCGAGTTCGTCGGTGCGCATCCCCGCCGTGGGTCCTTCGGCGGCCAGCACGCTCACGCGCGTGGCCAGAGCGCGCACCTCCCGTAGGGCGGTCTTAAGGCGGTCGGCGCGCCCGCTGGCATCGGAGACAGTGCCGTGGAGCTGAGGGAGAGCGGCGGGAAGTCCCTGGCCGATGGTCTTGGCGCGCCAGCACGCGAGGGCAACGTCGTGGGCGCGCTCGGCGTCGGTGGCCTTGTCGTGGGTGTCCCGGGCGGCCTCGGCGCTGTCGGCGGCTCTGGCCGCGGCGCGGGCGCGGCGCGGGCGCGGCCGGCCTCGGCGTCGCGCAGGGACTCCGTGTCGGGCAGGGCGTTGACCGCCAGGCCGAGCCGGGCCTGGAAGCTCACCAGCCGGCTCTGGGCACGGCGGTGCCGGATGGCGGTGCCGTGCAGGCGGTCTGCTTCGGTACGGGCGGCGTCGGCGGCTGCCTGGGCGTGGGCGCGGCGCGCCTCAATGCCGATGTGGCGGGCCGGGCCAACGGCGCAGGCCGGCAGGCGGCCGGTGAACGGACCGGCGCGGTAGGAGCCGTCCCGGCCGACCACCAGAGCTGCACCGTCGCCACCGCTGTCATGGCTTTCGGCGCTCGGGCACAGGGCGGTGCGGGCGAGGACCTGGGCGGCGGCGTCGGAGAGGGGGTGGCCGGGGACGGTGGAGAGGACATCGGCGAGGCTGTCAGGCTGCGGCTGGCCGACAGCGCGCACGCTCCAGGCGCCGGCGCGGTCGGCGGCACCATCGGCGGTGAGCGTGGCCGCGAGAAGGCCGGTGGCGCCGATGACGGCTTCGAGCAGGTCCCGTTGCGGTCCCGGCTGCGGTGCGCGCTCGCCCCACTCCAATACCTCGCCGAACAGGACGGCGCCCGCGTTCCCCGCGTGCCCGGGCAGCGACGCCAGCCAGCCGGGCCCGGGCAGCGGATCGAGGTGACCGCCGCTCCACAACGCGGCCCGGCTGCGAGCCCTCTCGGCAGCCGCCTCGCCGGTGAGCGCGATGTGGTGGTGGGCCGCCGAGCGCTCGACCGCGCGGGAGGCGAGGCGGGCAGCGGTGTCCTTGAAACCGGTGAGCCACTGGCGGTGGGTGGTCAGGACGGCGCCGGGTTCTGCCGCCCGGCACTTCACGGCCCACTGGGCGGCGAGGTCCCGCTGGCGACGGCCCAGCGCGGCACACAGAGCACCGTGGTGTTCCGCGACCCAGGCGTCAGCGGCCTCCAGGAAAGCGGCGGCTTGGACGAGGGCGTGCGCGGCAGCCTCCTTGGCCTGCCGACGGTCGGTGTCGGCCGCGGCCCTGGCGGCGTCGGCAATCCTGCGTGCCTGCTCGGCAGCCTGCTCGGCGTCCTGACACGGTTGGTGGGCGTCGATGGCGGCGCGTGCGAGATTGGCGCGTGCGACGGCCTCGGTCCGGCGTTCGGCGACGGCCGCGACGAGGGCATCGGCCCGGTCGCGGCGGGCCTCCACGGCCAGGTGCTCGGACCGGGGGAAAACGATGGTGCTCGCGCGCAGCGCCTCACGGGGCCGTCGCCCGACCGTGACGGGACGGGCGATGCCGTTGAGGGCCAGCTGGTCAGCGGGGTCAAGACCGGCCAGGCGGCTGTCGAAGTCGTCCGCGAGATGCTGGGCGGCCTCGGCCCTGGCCCGGCGCAGGACACCGTCGGCCGCAAGCGCCGAACGCAGCGCCGCTTCGGCCCGGTCCACCCCCTCCTGCGCGCGGTCGCGCCGGTCCTGGGCCTGGGTGATCTGCGTGCCGTCCAGGGCCTCGTCGGCCTCCAGCACCTCCACGTTGGCCTGCAGACGCACACAGGTCGCCTCAGCCCGGGCGAGGCGCTCCTCCGCTTCCCCGGTCGCCTGGTCAGCCTGTGCCACCTGCTCCTGGGCTTGGTCGTGCTCAACGTGGCGGGCTGCGACCGCCTCCGTTCGCCTGGTCAGCACAGCGGCGGCATCGGCGGCGCGCTGGGCGACGTGCCCGGCCCAGGCGAGCGCGAGACGGGACGTGAGATCGGCGATGCCCGTGACGTTCACCAGATGATCCCGGGTGGCCGCAGCGGCGGCCATGGCGTCGCTGGTGGAAGACAGCACCACATAGTTGACCTTGGGCAGAGCCGAGCGCAGCAGCTCCTCCGCTTCACGAGGCTGGAGCTTGTGCAGGCTGTGGGGATCGCGGATGCGGCGGATACTGCGGCACACCTCGACCAGCCGGGCCTGGTCGGTGCCCAGCAACTCGGCCGCGAGGCTCTGGCGGTAGGCAGCCGCGTCCTCGAACACGGCGCCGTCGGCGTCCCGCACCCGCTGCTCGAAGTCCTCGCCGCTCAGTGCCTCACCGAACGCCCCCTGCAGTTCGATGAGGTCCAGAACGGGGCCTGGCAGGCGGAACGCGGTCAGCGTCACCGGTTTCTGGGCGCCCTTGGAGTAGTCCAGGCGCACGCCGAAGGACATGCTGTCGCCAGTTGTACCGGGGGAGTGGGGGAGAGCGGCGGTCAGCCACAGGTAGCCGGCGCGCTTGCTGCCGCGCGCCCCTTCCTCCATGAGCCCGGCCAGCGTGGTCGAACGGTTCTTGCCCACATGCAGTGCCCGTTCGTCGAGGATGAGGAGGAAGGGCACGGTGGACTCCAGGAGCGTGGTCTTGCCGCAGCCGTTGCGGCCGCGCCACAGGATCCGCCCGCACTCGGTACCGAAGACCTCCAGAGCGTAGTTGTGGACGTTGCACACGCCGATCCCCACGAGCGTGCGTCGGCGCTCGTGCCGCCCGGCGGACCGGTCGATCAAAGGCAGGCCAGGACAGGAAACAGACATGAGGTGGTGTCACCTTTCCTAAGCGGGAGGCTGGTTCTGCCCATGGAAGGGCAAGGCATCGACGGGCGTGAGGGGACGGTCCCAGCGCGCACTGACCGGCGACATCCACCACATGGCAGATCCACCGGAACGCACACGTAGCAGGCCCAACCCCTCCCACAGCGCGCGGACCTCGGCCAGCAGACGGGCCGGCCTGGACCGCAGCTCCTGGCTCCACCCGATGTGGACCAGGGCCAGGCGCCGCAGCTCCCCAAGAACATCGCCCTCGCACCGGCCTCTCCACCCGGGCCAGGGCGCGTGCGGCTGCGCCTCGGAGGCCAGAACGAAGTCGCGCACCAGCAAAGCGGCGTGATGGGCCGTCCCCGGGAGAGGGAAGCGGAGCGCCGGCCCCGTCCCGGGAAGCCCCTCTCCGGCCTCGGCGACCAGAGCCACACCCTCGCTGCGCACCTCCAGAACCAGCCCGAGTACCTCCGCAGTCTCGGCGACCCGTGTGTGCAGACATTCGCGCAGCCACTGGGCCTCGACGGCGTCCAGGTCGCCCCACAGCACAGCGGTGTCGTCGACCAGACGACGCAGGACGCGAGTTGCGGCATCCACCGGCCGGTCACAGGCGCCGACCCAGGCTTCAGGGTCGGCGACCGGGTCTTCCCCCCACCGGCCCCAGGCGTCCAGAGGCGGGACGTTCGCCATGACCAACAGCAGCCGCGCGTGGTCCACCCGCAGCCATACCGCGTCCGCCTCCTCACCAGTGAGGTTCTCCAGCCAGTTATGTCTCCCGGAGACGATCCCGCGCCTGCGCAGCTCCCCCAGGGCCTCGCGCAGATGCCTGACCTCGGTAGCCGAGCCGGTCACCGGCTCATCCGCCTGCCCGGCCGCCTGACGGCACGCCGCCACCACATCGCTGGCCCTGATCCACGGGGGCAGCGTGTACAGGGCTGCCACCGCCAGCCAGAACCAGGAGGCCACCGGTGCCTCCATCAACGGGGCCAGCCACTCACGCACCGGCGGCGACTTCTTCAGCCGCACCGCGCCACCCTCCACCGCCACCGGCCACCGTAGCGTCCCCTGGAAGAACGCCCGCACCGCCGCCAGATGCCTCAACACGAGCGCAGCCTGCGCCCCCTCCAGCCACGGCCGCCCCAGCAGCAGGCGGATCGCCTCACCCTCGCCCGCACCCGCGAGCCACCGGGCGTTCACCGGACCACCACCACAGCCGCAGGCACGTCCCCGAGCACGCCGCCACGAGCCCCGGGAGGAGCACACACGCTGCGCCCCGCCAGATGGAAGACCGGCAGCCAGCCCTCCACCCGCGCCGACCACGACACCGCCTCGATCCGCCCTGCGCCGCCCGCTGCGGGAAACAGGCAGCACCACAACGGCCCGCTGCGCCCACGCCGGAGCCCGCTGTCATCCGGATGCGATCCGCACGCGGCCAGGAGGGCGTTCAGTGCCAGGCGAGCCGCAGCGTCCGACCAGGGGCTCGGGGTCGTGAGCACCTCGCCAATCCTCCGGGCGAGCTCCTGCGCGCGCTGCCGGTGGAGGCGTTCGACCTCCACTCTGGACGGCTCGCGGTCGCGGGCCCGGGCGATCACCCCGCCACCGCGTCCGCGCCCGCCTCCTCGCAGGAGACTGGACGGCAGCGCAGCCTTGGCGCCGGCCTCCCAGGACACCCACGCGCCCTGCTCGCCGCTGGCGGCGGTGACACCGGTCAGCTTGCGCCACCCGTGGTCGCCCAGTACCGCTGCGGTCAGCACGCCTGCCTGTTCCCGGTCCCGGCAGGCTCTGGCCAGCAGTAGCGCCCTAAGGCCTGTCTGATAATTGATCTTGTGGCAGGTCGAGGCGAGTTGACGGACGTGGTGTGGGAGCGGATAGAGCCCCTGCTGCCGCAGGTGGAC
>NZ_JBSHBN010000053.1:11387-52542 GCF_053612025.1 Kitasatospora sp. NPDC054768 | reverse complement strand
GGCACAGCGACGAGCGCACCCGCGCGACCGCCGCCGCGGTGGCCGCCGGGGTCCGCGCCGACTGGGGCGCGCCGGGCGTCACCCGGGTGTACAACGGCGCCTGCGTGGCCGCCGCGACCGCCGTCGCCGACGCGGGCGCCCTGGTGGCCGCCGGACGGCACGAGCGGATCCTGGTCGCCGCCGGACACCTGGTCGAACCGGGCGTCTTCGCGGTCTTCGACGCCGGACGGGCGCTGGCCCGGGACGGCGAGGCGCGCCCGTTCAGCGCCGGCCGCACCGGCACCCTGCTCGCCGACGCGGCCGCGGCCGTCCTGGTCGAGTCCGCCCCGGCCGCCGAACGCCGCGGCGCGCCCGCCCTCGCCCGGCTGGCCGGCTGGGGCCGGGCCGGGGACGCCCACCACGTCTGCCGCCCGGACCCGGAGGGCGGCGGGGCGATCCGGGCGATCGGGGCCGCGCTCACCCGCGCGGGCGTCGACCCGGCCGAGATCGGCTACGTCAACGCCAACGGCACCGGCTCCGCCCTCGCCGACCGCGCCGAGGCCCACGCCCTGCGGCGGGTGTTCGGCCCGCACACCGACCGCCTGCCGGTCAGCTCCAGCAAATCCGTGCACGGGCACGCCCTGGAGGCCTCCGCGCTGCTCGAACTCGCCGCCACCATCGGCGCGTTGGGCACCGGACTGCTCCCGGTCAACGCCGGCTGGCTCGGCCCGGACCCGGACGTCGCACTGGACCTCGTCCTGGACGGCCCGCGCGCCGCCCGCCCCCCGTACGCCCTCAGCCTCAACTCCGCCTTCGGCGGCGCCAACACCGCGCTGCTGCTGGCCCCGGGATGACAGCCACCGCCATGACCACCCCTGCCGACCACACCCACGGACTGCGGATCCTCGCCGAGGCCCGCCACCCTGCACCGGGCCCGGACGGGCCCCCGCCACCGCCACCACTGCCCGGCTTCTCCGCCTCCGGCTTCAATCCGCTGGTCGCCGACACCGCCGAACGCTGCCTGCGCGCCCACCACGGCGAGCCGCCCGCACCCGGGCGGACCGCCCTGCTGCTCGCCAGCGCGAGCGGCGACCTCGAAACCGCGCGGGCCATCGAGCGCAGCGCCGAACCCGGGCAGCGGACCGGCCCGCTGCTGTTCTTCCAGTCCAACCCCAACGCCGTCCTCGGACACATCGCCGCGCGCTGGGGCCTGACCGGCCCGGTCGTGGCGATCTGCCCGGCCGAGGCCGAACCCGGCCGTGTCCCCGCCGAGGCGTTCGAACTCGCCGCACTGCTGCTCCAGGACGGCGACGCCGACCGGGTGCTGGCCGTGGCCGCCGAGCAGACGCCCGACGGGGACCTGGCCGCGGCCGTCCTGCTCGCCGGTCCGGCCACGGAATCCGGACGGGCCGAAACCGAACCGGCCGAAACCGAACGGACCGAACCCGAACGGACTGAACCCGCCGCCCGCCCCTGGCCGTAGCAATCATCGAGGCCCGGCGCCTGACGCAGCCGCACCCGGCACACCAGCGCCCCCGCCCGTCTCCGTCTCACTCCCGACATCCGCCGCCCGACGACGCGCGGCCGACCGCACCCGCCGCCCGTGCGGCCGCCCCTGCCACCCGATCAGCCGCCCGGGCCGTCCACCGGCCCCGAGGGAGGGATCCACCCCCGTGACCATCCGCAGCCTCCGCACCCAGCTCGCGGACGACCCCGACGTGGGCGCCGGCAACGTCCTGACCGCCCGGATCGCGCTCGGGCTCGACCTGGACGTGCCGTTGCTCAGCTTCGACACCCCGGTGGACGACCACCCCGCCTGGCAGCCCTTCACCCTGCGTGAGCTGGACCGCGCCGTCCGGGCCCGCGCCGCCGCACTGCACGCGCTGGGCATCACCCGGCGCGACCCCGTCGTGGTGTACGCGAGCGACGCCGCCGACCACGTGCTCTCCTTCCTCGCCCTGGCCCGGCTCGGCGCCGTCCCGGCCCTGCTCAACCCCAACCTGGACGGCGAGCGCGCCGCCCGCTACATCGCCCGCCTCGGCGCGGCCGGCGTCCTCGCCGACCCCGCCCACCTGGCCGCACTGGCCGGCCACGACCCCGGCGCGCCGCTGCTGCCGGAGATCTCCACCCTCGGCTCCGGCGACCCGGACGCCGCCCCCGAGCCGTACCGGCACTGGTCCGGCGACCCGGTGGCGATCACCCACTCCTCCGGCACCACCGGAATGCCCAAGGCCGTCGTCCACTCGCACGCGAGCCTGTACGCCGCGATCCGCCACCGGCTGCGGCTGCCCCGCCCGCAGGGCCAGGACCGGATGCTCAGCGCACTGCCCGCCCCGCACGCCGCCACCCTGATCGCCCTCAACCTCGCGCTCAGCTCGCACACCGAACTCGCCGTACTCTCCCGGCAGTCCGGCGACGGCGTACTGGAGGCCGTCGAGCGGTGGCGGCCCACCGGGGTGATCGGCTTCGCCGCCACCTGGGCCGACCTCGCCCGGCACGACCTCGCCGCCCGCGACCTGAACTCCGTCGCGCTCTGGTGGAACACCGGCGACTGCGCCCACGAGGTGCACATCCGCCGCCTGATCGCCACCGGCAGCCGGGAGACCGTCACCCGGGCCGGCCGCACCCGGCTGCCCGGCTCGCTGTTCGTGGACGGCCTCGGCTCCACCGAGATGGGCCACTCGCACTTCTTCATCACCCACGGCCCCGGCACCGAGCGCTACGGCCGCTGCGTCGGCCGCCCGCACGCCTTCGTCGACTGCGCGGTGGTCGGCCCGGACGGCGAGCCGCTCGGCCCCGGCGAGGTCGGTGAACTCGCCACCGCCTCACCCACCTTGGCGCTCGGCTACTGGAACGACTCGGCCACCACCTTCCGCACCCGGCTGCGCGGCCGCTTCCTCACCGGGGACCTGATGTACCGGGACGAGGAGGGCTACTACTACCACGTGGACCGGGCCGTCGACTCGGTCGAACTCGGCGGCGGCAAGCGGCTGTTCACGGCCATGTCGGAGGAGCGGGTGCTGGCCGCCTGCCCGGACGTGCTGGACTGCACGGTGGTCGCGGTACGGGACGGCGAGCGCGTGGTCACCGACGTGCTGCTGCTCCTCGCCGCGGACGCCGACCCGGCCGCCGACCGCACCGCGGCGGTCGTCGCCGCCCTGGACGAGGCCGCCGCCGCGACCGTCCGCAAGGTGTTGGCGGTCTCCCCCGACGACATCCCGCTCGGCCCGACCGGCAAGGTCCGCAAGGTCCTGCTGCGGGAGATCCACCTCGCGGCGGTGGGCGCATGAGCGAGCGGAGCGAACGCGTCGTCGAGGGGTGCGCGTCGCGCGAAGCGGCCGCCGAGCGGAACGAGGTCCGCGCATGAGCCCGCGCCCCGGTGCCGTCGTCACCGGCATCGGCCTGGTCTCCCCGCTCGGCCGCCGACCCGCCGAGGTGTTCGAGGCGCTGGTCACCGGCCGCTCCGGCCTGCGGGCCGTCCCCGAGGGCCACCCCGCGCACGGCTGGCTGCCCGCCGCCGGGATCGCCCCCGCCGTCGACGGCCGGGAGGTACTGCCGCCCACCGAGACCCGCTGCGTGGACCGCTTCGTGCTGCTCGCCCTGGCCGCCGCCGACGACGCGCTCGCCGACGCCGGCCTGGCCGTCGGCCGGGACTCCGACCCGCACCGCACCGCCGTGGTACTGGCCACCGGCGGCGGCGGACTGGAGACCTTCGAGCAGCAGTCGCACCGCCGGCTGGAACGCGGCCGGCCCGGCGTCAGCCCGTACCTGCTGCCCGGGATGCTCTCCAACATGGCCGCCGCCCGGATCGCCATCAAGCACGGCATCCGGGGCTACAGCTCCGCCGTGGTGACGGCCTGCGCGGCCGGCGCCCAGGCGATCGCCGAGGGGCTGCGGCTGATCCGGGCCGGGGACGCCGACGTGGTGGTGTGCGGCGGCACCGAGTCCTCGCTGCACCCGACCATCGCCGCCGCCTTCACCAACGCCCGTGCTCTGGCGCAGGGTTGGGATGAACCGGAGCAGGCCAGCCGGCCCTTCGACGCCCGCCGCAACGGCTTCGTACTGGGCGAGGGCAGCGCCGTCCTGGTCCTGGAGCGGGCCGAGCACGCCGAGGCCCGCGGTGCCGCCGGGTACGCGGACGTCCTCGGCTGGGGCGCCTCCACCGACGCCCACCACCCGACCATGCCCCGCCCCGACGGCACCGGCGCCGCCGACGCGATGCGCGCCGCACTCGCCAACGCGGGCCTGGCCCCGGGCGACATCGACTACGTGAACGCCCACGGCACCGGCACCAAGCTCGGTGACGTGGCCGAGACCGCCGCGCTGCGCGCCGTCTTCGGCGCGCAGCCGCCCGCGGTCAGCTCCACCAAGGGCGCCACCGGCCACCTCCTCGGCGCCGCGGGCGCGCTGGAGGCGGCGGTGACCGCCCTGGCGGTGGCGCGGGGGACGCTGCCGCCGACGCTCAACCTGACCGATCCCGACCCGGCCTGCGACCTGGACCATGTCCGGGGCGCCGCCCGATCCGCCCCGGTGCGCGCCGCGCTGAGCAACGCCTTCGCCTTCGGCGGCCACAACCTCAGCCTGATCCTCGGCCCGGCCTCCACCCGGGCCGGCCGATAGCGGTCGCCCAGTAACGGTCGCCCGACAGTGGCCGCCCACCGGCGGTGGCCCGAGTGCCGCCGGCCGGGCGCCGCCCGTCGGCGACCGCCCGCCGCCCACCGCCGCGCGGCGGCCCGCGCGCCGATCCCCGATCCACCGTTCCCTCCGGGGGGAGATCCCGTTGTCCATCCAGACCATCACCCACGTCGAGTTCCACTGCGCGGACGCCGACAAGACCGCGGCCGGACTCCACGCCGACCACGGCTTCACCGTCGACGCCCCGGCCACCGCGCCCGACGGCGCCCGCACCGTCGGGCTGCGCCAGGGCACCATCCGGCTGCGGCTGACCTCCGCCCCCGACCCGGAGCACCCGGTGGCCGAGTACGTCGCCCGGCACGGGGACGGCGTCGCCGTCCTCGCGCTCGGCTGCGCCGACCCGGCCGCCGCGCTGGAACGGGCCGAGCGGCACGGCGCCCGGGTGCTCGACCGGGCCGGCGCCCTGATCGAGGGCTTCGGCGACACCGCACTGCGCCTGGTGCCGCTGCCGGACGCCGGGCCCACCCCGGAGCCCCGCCTGCTGGAGGACCTCGACCACGTCGCGATCTGCCTGCCGGCCGGCACGCTCGCGGACGCCGTACGGTTCTGCGAGACGGCCCTGGGCTTCCGCACGATCTTCGAGGAGTACATCGAGGTCGGCGAGCAGGCGATGGACTCCAAGGTGGTGCAGAGCGCCTCCGGCGGCGTCACCTTCACCCTGATCGAGCCCGACACCACCCGCCGCCCCGGCCAGATCGACGAGTTCCTCGCCGCCCACGGCGGGGCCGGCGTCCAGCACCTCGCCTTCAGCACCCGCGACATCACCGGCGCCGTCCGGACCGCCCGGGAGCGCGG
Organism: Kitasatospora sp. NPDC054768; assembly: GCF_053612025.1. NCBI lineage: Bacteria > Bacillati > Actinomycetota > Actinomycetes > Kitasatosporales > Streptomycetaceae > Kitasatospora > Kitasatospora sp. NPDC054768. The sequence continues at coordinate 47,073 of NZ_JBSHBN010000053.1, read as the reverse complement.
CGTGGAGTTCCTGAGCACCCCGGACGCCTACTTCGACGCCCTGACCGAGCGCTTCGGCGGGACGGCCATCCCGGTGGCGACCCTGCGCGACCTGCACGTCCTGGTCGACCAGGACCACGGCGGCCAGCTGTTCCAGATCTTCGCCCGTTCGACACACCCCCGGCGCACCTTTTTCCTCGAACTGATCGAGCGGCAGGGAGCGGGTACCTTCGGCACCGCGAACATCAAGGCCCTCTACGAGGCCGTCGAACGGCACAGTCCCACCGCCGACGACCGGCCCGCAGCCGTCGCCTGGCCCACCGCCGACGGCCGGCCCTCCCCCGCACATCCGAAGGAGGCCCTCCCGATGGCCGCAGCCTCCGAGTTCCGGCTCACCGAGGCCGAGCTCGCCCTGCTGCCCACCCCCGACGAGGTGGCGCACTACCGCGAGCACGGCTGGTACCTCTCCCGCAGGCTGTTCAGCGACGAGGAGCTGGACACCCTCCAGGCCGCCACCGAGCTGTACTACGCCGGCCACCGCGACCGCGAGCTGCCCGCCCGGCCGCCCCGGCTGGCCTCCTGGCGGCCCGAGGACGGGCCGGTCCAGCGGCACAACGACTACGTGCACTACGAGAGCGACGCGATCGGCGCGATCCTGCGCAAGCCGCTGATCGGCGCGGTGGCCGCGCTGCTCGCCGGTACCCAGGAGATCCGGATCTTCCAGTCGACGCTCATCTACAAGCCCCCGGTGCCCGAGGAGCCCAGCAACCGGGTGCCGTGGCACTTCGACAAGCACTACTGGCAGACCTGCACCTCGGACGAGATGCTCACCGCCTTCATCCCGTTCCACGACTGCCGCGAGGAGAACGGCACCATCACCATGGTCGACGGCAGCCACCGCTGGCAGGAGCTGCCCTCCGGCGAGGACTCCACCCGGCACTTCGCCGACCGCGACGGCTCCGAGCTGGAGGACATCCTGGCCGCCAACGCCGCCCACAACGGGCAGCGGGTGCGGAAGGTGCCGATGCTGATCCCGCGCGGCCACATGTCCTTCCACCACTGCCGCACCTACCACGGCAGCGGCCCCAACCTGGCCTCCCACCCGCGCCGGGCGATCTCGCTGCACCTCCAGGACAGCGCCAACGAGTACCGCCGGCACGACCGGCCGGACGGCGAGCCGGTGGTGTACAACCACGACGTGCTGGTGCGCCGCACGGACGACGACCGGCCGGACTACGCGGACCCGCTGTTCTGCCCGGCGGTCTGGCGGGGACGGCCGTGACCGCTCCCGCACGCACGACCGACGCGAGCGCCGGGCCGCCCAAAGGCCCCGGAGCACAGGCCCGCCCCGGCGCACAGGCCCGCCCCGCCCCGCTGGACACCCCCGCCGAGCGCTACCGGATGCTGCGGCTGATCCGCGGCTTCGAGGAGCTGGCGCTCGGCCTGGTCAAATCCGGCGCGATCCCCGGCGGCATCCACCCGTACATCGGGCAGGAGGCCGTCGCGGTGGGCGTCTGTTCGGCGCTCGGCCCCGACGACCGGCTCGCCAGCACCCACCGCGGCCACGGCCACGTGCTCGCCAGGGGCACCGCGCCGCACCGGCTGCTCGCCGAGCTCCTCGGGCGGGTCGACGGATCGAACGGCGGCCGGGGCGGCTCCATGCACGCCGCCGACTTCTCGCTGGGCATCCTCGGCGCCAACGGCATGGTGGGCGCCGGCGCCCCGATCGCCGTCGGCGCCGCCTGGGCGGCCCGGGCCGCTTCCTCCCCCGAACGGTCGGCGGCCGAACGGGTGACAGCCGACGGTCCCGTCGCCGGGCGGCCCGCGTCGGGCCGGACCCCGGTCGCGGTGGCCTTCTTCGGCGACGGCGCGCTCAACCAGGGCGTCCTGCTGGAGTCGCTCAACCTCGCCGCGATGTGGCGCCTGCCGGTGCTGTTCGTCTGCGAGGACAACGGCTATGCCACCACCCTGCCCGCCGCCACCGCCGTCGCGGGCAGCGCCACCGGCCGGGCGGCCGCCTTCGGCATCCCCGCCGAGGAGGTGGACGGCATGGACACCGAGGCCGTTCGCACCGCCGCGCTGCGCGCCGTCGAACGGGCCCGCACCGGCCGCGGCCCTGGCTTCCTGGCCTGCCGCACCTACCGCTACGAGGGCCACCACACCATGGAACGCCGGATGAAACTGCGCTACCGCTCCCCCGAGGAGGTCGGGGCCTGGCGCGAGCGCGACCCGCTCCCCCGGGCCGCCGCCCTGCTCGACCCCGCGACGGTCGCCGACCTGGACCGCGCGGTGGCCGAACAGCTCTCCGCCGCCGAGGAGTTCGCGCTCGCCTCGGCGCATCCGGACCCGGCGGGGGCGCTGGACCACCTGTACGCCGACGGGCTGCGGCCCCGGGCGGGGGTGACACCGTGACCAGGCTCTCGTACACCAAGGCGCTCAACCGGGCACTGGCCGACGAACTCGCCGCCGATCCGGCGGTCTGCGTCTTCGGCGAGGACATCGGCGCCGGTCTGGCCGGGCCGACCCTCGGCCTGCTGGACCGCTTCGGGCCGGGACGGATCGTCGACACCCCGCTGTCCGAACAGGCCTTCACCTCGATGGCGGTCGGCGCCGCGCTGGCCGGCCGGCGTCCGGTGCTGGAGTTCCAGATCCCGTCCCTGCTGTTCCTGGTCTTCGAGCAACTCGTGAACCAGGCCCACAAGTTCTCGCTGATGACCGGTGGCCAGGCGGCCGTCCCGCTGACCTGCCTGGTACCCGGCTCGGGCTCCCGGGACGGCTGGGCCGGGCAGCACTCCGACCATCCGTACAGCCTGTTCGCGCACGCCGGGGTGAAGACCGTGGTGCCCGCCACCCCGACCGACGCCTACGGGCTGCTGCGCTCGGCGATCCGCGACCCGGACCCGGTCGTGGTGTTCGCGCCCGCCGCCGCGATGCCGGTGCGCGAGACCGTCACCTGGGACCTCGTGCCCGTCCCGCTGGGCCGGGCCCGGATCCACCGGCCGGGCACCGACGTCACCGTGGTCGCCCTCGGGCACCTGGTGCACGACGCCCTCGCGGTCGCCGAGGAGCTGGCGCCGGACGTCTCGGTGGAGGTCCTCGACCCGCGCACGGTGTACCCCTTCGACTGGCAGGCGCTCGCCGACTCGCTGGAGCGCACCGGGCGACTGGTCGTCCTGGACGACTCCAACCGCAGCTGCGGCTTCGGCGCCGAGGTGCTGGCCACCGCCGCCGAGGAGATGCGCCTGATCGCCCCGCCCCGCCGGATCACCCGCCCGGACGGCGCCGTGCTGCCCTTCGCCCCGGCCCTGGACCGCGCCGTCCTGCCCGGTCGCGAGCAGCTGCGGCACGCGCTCGGCCTCGTGCTGAAGCACCGCTGACCGCACCCGCCCACGAACTGTTCGGCATCGAATTACAAAGATCACTGACGAGTACGCGCCAGAAACCGTACGATGATCGCGCAAGACCCCCGTAGACCCGTTGACTGTCCAACGAGCCCACCAAGGAGTCGCATTGTCCACGAACCGCTACCACTGGGACCGTTCGCACCCCGGCCTGAGCAGCCTTCAGCAGGCCATCGACCCGCTGCGCCGCGAGGTCGTCGAGCACTCGGTGTACCGCTCGCTCACCGGCATCGAGCGCGTCCGCACCTTCCTCGGCAGCCACGTGTTCGCCGTCTGGGACTTCATGTCGCTGCTCAAGAGCCTCCAGCGCGACCTCACCTGTGTGGACGTGCCGTGGGTCCCGAACGGCCCGACCGCCAGCCGCCGGCTGATCAACGAGATCGTCCTGGTCGAGGAGAGCGACGAGCTCGGCGAGGGCTACACCAGCCACTTCGAGCTGTACGTGGAGGGCATGCGGCTGGCCGGTGCCGACCCGCGCCCGATCGAGGAGTTCCTGGCCCTGCTGGGCGCCGGCAGCACCGTTCCGGAGGCCCTGAAGAAGGCCGAAGTTCCGCAGGCCGCCCTCGACTTCACCTCCACCACCTGGTCGATCGTGGAGAACGCGCCGGTGCACTGCCGGGCCGCCGCCTTCGCCTTCGGCCGCGAGGACCTGATCCCGGACATGTTCGCCCAGGTCATCCGGATCGACGACCCCGAGGGCGCGCTCACCGTCTTCAAGGACTACCTGGCCCGTCACATCGAGGTCGACGGCGAGCAGCACACCCCGATGGCGATGCAGATGCTGATCGACCTGTGCGGCGACGACCAGGACAAGTGGGACTCCTGCGCCGAGACGGTCCGCACCGCGCTGCGCGCCCGGCTCGGCCTGTGGACGGCGATCGAGCAGTCCTTCCAGTAGTCCTTCAGGACAGACCCCGGATCACCTAGATCACCTTGGGCAGGACGGCCGCCGACGCGGGCGGCTGATCCTCCGCCCGCCGGTAGCGGTGCAAAGCCGCCCGGCCCTCCGCCCCGCGTACCCGGGCGGCGAGCCGGGCCGGCAGCACCACGGTGGCCAGCCGGCCCTCGCCGCGGAACCCCTCCACCGCCCAACAGACCCAGGGAATCGGATAGTTGGCGGCAGGGCTGAAGAGCACCGGGCGCCTCCCCTGGAAACCCACCGCATAGGCGCCGAAGCCGCTCCAGTTGGAGAAGCTGAACCGGCGTGCCGCCGGGTCGAAGCCCAGCGGCACGCAGTCGCGCAGCCGCGGGCGACCGAGGGTCGCCAGGAACCACAGGTTGGCGCGGAGGTTGAGGTGCGCGGCGGGGAACTCCTCCAGCGCCGTGCGCAGCGCGCCCGCCAGCACCGCAGGCCCGTCCTCGGGCCGGTGCGGCAGATGGACCTCGCTCAGCAGGTTGCCCATCAGCGCGGGCGACAGGCCCAGCCAGCGGCGCACGTTGACCGGCACCGTCAGCATCCGTTCGGCCTCGTCCCCGTCCAGCTCCCGCAGGGTGCTCAGGAGGTGGGCGCAGAGCACGTCCCCGGAGGAGAGCCGGCGCCCGGCCACCGCACCGAACTCCTCGCACATTCGGGCCAGTTCGGCATCGGTGAAGGCGATCTGGACGAGCCGGTTGGCGCGCGGCCCGGCCGCCACCTCGCGGGCCAGCAGCTCCGCCTCCTCCGCCGAGGGCAGCCGGAAGCCGGGCCGGCCGCAGTCCTCGGCGGGGAGCACCTCGGCCAGCAACTCGTCCTGGTCGTCCACGAGTTCGGCCTCCGGCAGCGGCTCCCCCTCGACCGCCGCGGACCAGGCCCGCAGCAGCAGCATGAAGCTGTGCAGGTCGCCGATCGCGTGGTGCCAGGAGCAGCCGAGCACCGTGCCGCCGTCGGCCGTGCGGGTCACCCGTACGGTGAGCAGCGGGACGCCGCCGTCGCGCGCGGCGGGGGCGTCCAGCGGGGCGACCAGTTCGGAGCCGGGCGCCGTCACCCGGCCCATCGCCTCGGCGAGCGTGCCCTCCACGGTGTAGACCTCGAACGGCACGCCGGTGTCGTCGCAGACCACCTCCAGGACGCCCTCGACGGTGCGCAGGCGTCCGGCGAAGACCGGCACCCGCTCCAGCGCACGGGCCAGCCCGGCGGCGAGCCGGTCGTCGTCCAGCGGGTGCTCGAAGCAGAGCGCGACCGAGACGGCGAGGTCGGCGAGCATGGTGTCCATCAGTCCGCAGCGCAGCACCCGGCCGGTGGCCTGCCCGGCCCGGACGGTCCTGGATCTTCGCAACTGCGGCCAGATGCTCATGGGTTCCGTTCCGAAGCACTCGACGACTTCCGGCGACGCGCGATGCGTTCCGGCGACGCGCGATCCGCGGGCACGCCGAACGATAGTGGTGCGCGGAGGCAGTGGTCCAGTCCAATCCCGCACTCCGGAAGGGCTCTTCGACCGCCGCCGCGACCGCACCGGCGATAGAATGCGCACCATGGGAAAGCGTCCCGGCGCACCCGCCGCGCCGTCCCTCGCACGGGTCACCGGCACCGGATCGGGCCCGATCGGACCGGCCCGGGCCCACCTCGACGACCCGCCGCCGGCGCTGCGCGAGCAGCGGCCCGCCCGCGGTGCCGCGGCCGCCCGTCCGGGCCGATCCGGCCGCCCGGCGCCACCGCCCAGCCACTGTCACCGCCCACCCGCCTCCGTCGCCCCGCCAGGAGGGAGCCGTCCGCCATGAACGCCGTGAGCCAGGTCTTCGCCGTGGTCGCCGCGGCGATCCACCTGATCGTGTGGCCGCTGGAGAGCTTCCTGTACGGGCACCCGCGGGTGCGCCGCGTGCTGACCGGCAGCACGGCGGACGCCCCGGAGGTCCGGCTCTGGCGCGTCAACGTGGGCTTCTACAACCTGTTCCTGGCACTCGGCCTGGTCGCCGGACTGGTCCTGCTGCACGCCGGGCACCCGGGGGCCGGGCGACCGGTGGTGCTCTACGTCGCCGCGTTCATGGTCGCGGGCGGGATCACCCTGTTCGCCTCGGAACCGAAGCTGTGGCGCGGCGCACTCGGTCAGGCCGTCCCGGCGGCCATCATCCTTCTGGCCGAGGCTTTCTGACGCCGCACCACCGGTTTCGAGACCCTCCGGAAGGGCTACGATCCGCCTACCCCGCGACGGTCGCGGAGGCTGGGGGTGGCAGCAGTGGTCAGGATCCCGATCAGCGACCGGTACGTCGTCAGCCTCGGCTGCCGGGTGAGCGTCGAGCACGGGGCCTCCGTGACGAAGGTCAACTGGAGCATCGCCCACCTGCCGGAGGGCGGCTCGCCCCGGCCCACCGGTGGCGACCGGGAGATCGGCGTCATCTGCCCGCGCTGCCGGCGCTCCTTCTCCGTCCGGGTGGAGACCGCCACCAGGGCGCGGGTCAAGCGGCGGGTCCACCGGGCACTGGGCTGGCTGCTGGTGCTCTCGCTGCTGGTCACCGTCCCCCTGCTGATCCAGCTGGGCGGCCGGACCGTCGAGGAGGGCGACGACCAGGCGGTCGACAACTTCGGCATGCTCTTCGCCCTGGCCGCCGCGGGCGTGATCGTCGGCCCCTCGCTGCTGTTCAGCGCGAGCGTGCACGACGGCATCAAGAAACTGCGGCTGATCCGGGCCAACGGGCGGAAGACCATGTGGGTGCAGGGCCACCGGCTGTTCTGAGCCGGTCCGCGCAGCCCCTCACCCGGCGCCCCCTCGCCGCCGAGATCGCCGCCCCCCGCTTCCGTGCTCCTCGCCCGGCGCCCCTCACCGCGGATCCGCCGGCAGCTCGCCGCGGTGTCGCACCCGGGTGGCGAGCAGGGCGCCGAGCGCGCCGGTCAGCAGACCCCAGCCCGCCGCGAGCGGCACCGCCGTCCACAGCACCGGGCGCAGGGTGAGGCTGCCGCCGCCCAGCGCGGCCAGCGGGTTGTCGGCGCCGAGCACGGCGCCCAGCAGGTCTCCCAGACCGCCCTGGCCGAGGCCGACGCCGAGCACGGAGAGCCCGTAGGCGGCGTCCACCCGGCTCCACAGGCCCACCAGCAGCATGGTGACGGCGGTGGCGAGCGCGAACCGGACGGCGTGCTGGCGGAGCCGGACGGTGCGCGGCGCGCTGCGGGCCGCCAGGAAGGCGGCCGCGAGCAGCAGGACGGCGGCCAGCGGCAGCAGCCACCAGCTGGCGGCGCCCTGCTCGGCGAGGGTGTCGAGGTCGACGGTCGCCTGCCCGCCCCCGGGGGCGCGCAGCACGGCGCCGAGCGCCTTGGGGACGGGCAGGCCGAGCGTACCGACCAGCCGACCGTGCCACTCGGCCCCGAGTCCCAGGCCGAAGGCCGGCCAGGCCAGGTTCGGCAGCGCGAGCAGCACCACGGCCAGGGTCTGCCGGGCGTCGCCGTGCACGATCGCGGTCAGCACCCCGGCCACCGCACCGATCGCCAGGTACGCCAGCAGGACCAGCCAGAGCGCCGAGGCGGCCGGACGGACGGCGAGTTGGTGGCGCACCAGCCCGGGCGGCAGCGGGGCCCGCCGGGACACCGCGAAGGTGAGCGCGAGCACCAGCAGCAGCCAGGCCAGCCCGATGCCGACGGTGGTCGGGCCGTCCGCGTGGAAGCCGACCTCCGGGGTCAGCCCGAGCGCTCCGCCGATCGACTCCGCCAGGTCACCGCCGAGCGGGACGACGAAGCTGTGCCGGGCGCCGAGGGTCAGCAGCACCAGGGCGAGCGCCCAGAGCAGCACCGTCCGGCCGATCCGCCCGAGCAGTTCACCGCCGCTCGCGACCGCACGGAAGCGCAGCCCGCGCAGGAACACCTCGGCCATCGCGACCGCTCCGGCCACCGAGACACTCAGCGGCATCGCGCTGATCCCGGCCCCGACGGCCGCGAAGTCTCCCGCGCCGCCGTCGAGTCGGACGGTTCCCCCGACCGCGAGCGCGAGCGTCGCGGCCAGTACGGCGGGGAAGCCGCCGTCCGGGAGGTCGTCGGCGCCGGCCAGCCAGAGGCCGAGCGCGGCCACCGCCGCCATCGCGACCAGTCCGGCCAGCACGACGGCGAGCGCCTCCAGCCAGCCGCGTACGGCGCCGGGCGGGCCCGCGACCCGGGTGGTGGGCTGCTGCATGCCGCCTCCTCGTCGCTCGCGGGCCGTTCCGGGGCCCGGGGCGGGCGGGGCCTGGGCTCGATCGGCCCGATCGAGCCCCCGGCCGGCGCCCGGTGAGGTTTCCAGGGTGACCGACGACCGGCGGGCACGCTCGGCGACGCCCCGCACACCCGCTGTTGCGACGGGCGGGGCGGCGGGAGCGGCGGACGGGACGGCGGCGGCGGCGCGCCTAGGGCAGCAGCACCCTCGTGTCCTCGGGGCCCAGCACCCGGCCGTCCGCCGCGTGCACCTCGACCGGCGCGACGGGCGCGCCGGAGTCACGGTCCACCAGTCGCGCCCGGGGCTCACCCTCCTCGAAGAACCATTGGTCGCCCCACTGGCGCAGCGCCGTGATCACCGGGAACAGCGCGCGCCCCTTCTCCGTGAGCACGTACTCCTGGTACGGGCTGCCGTCGGCGGCCGGCGCGAGGTCGAACACGCCGTTGGCGACCAGGTTGGCCAGGCGGGTCGACAGGATGTTCTTGGCCAGGCCGAGGTTCCGCTGGAACTGCCCGAAGCGGCTCAGCCCGTCGAAGGCGTCACGGACGATCAGCAGCGTCCAGCCGTCGCCGACGACGTCGAGCGGACGGGCGACCGGGCAGGCCGATTCCTCGTGCGTGGTGCGTTTCGGCACTTCTCCCACCTCTCAGCCCTCACCGGTCGGCGCCCAGCCTACCGACCAGGACGTGGTTGCTTATTAAAACCAGGCTATGCCATGGTGTCGCGGTAGCACTTTGAAACCACCGTGCCCTTCGAGGGAGCCCGCCCATGACCTCTCCCGCCCGCACAACCGCCTCCACCACGGCCACCACCGCGGACACGCCCGGCATCCCCGGCGGAGCCCCGTCGCGCGGCCTGTCACCCGCCGTCGCCTGGCTGCTCTCCGTCGCCTGCGGCCTCGCCGTGGCCAACGTCTACTACTCGCAGCCACTGCTCGACCTGATCGCCCGGGACTACGGCATCGACCCGGCGACCATCGGCCTGGTCGGCACCCTCACCCAGACGGGCTACGCCCTGGGCCTGCTGCTGCTCGTGCCGCTCGGCGACCTCGTCAACCGCCGCACCCTGATCACCTCCCAGCTCGGCCTGTCCGTCCTCGCCCTCCTCGCCGTCGCACTCGCCCCCTCCGGTCCGCTGTTGCTCGCCGCGATGGCCGCCGTCGGCGTCCTCGCGGTCGTCGCCCAGGTGGTCGTCGCCCACTCCGCCCAACTCGCCGCCCCGGCCGACCAGGGCCGGGTGGTCGGCACCGTGACCAGCGGCATCGTGATCGGCATCCTGCTCGCCCGAACCGTCGCCGGAACCATCGGCGACCTGGCCGGCTGGCGGGCCGTCTACCTCGTCTCCGCCGTCGCGACCGCCGCCATGGCCCTCGCCGTCGCGGCCGCCGTCCCCTCCGAACGGCACCGCACGGCCGAGCGGATCGGCTACCCGCGCCTGGTCGGCTCGGTGTTCGCGCTCTTCGCCCAGGAGCGCGTGCTCCGCACCCGGTCCGTCCTCGCCCTGCTCGGCTTCACCTCCGTCACCGTGCTGCTCACCCCGATGGTGCTCCCGCTCGCCGCACCGCCGTTCAACCTCAGCCACACCCAGATCGGGCTCTTCGGCCTCGCCGGCGCCGCCGGAGCGCTCGGAGCCGGGTACGCCGGCCGTCAGGCCGATCGCGGCCGGGCCGAACGCACCGCCGGAATCGGCCTGGTGGCCATGCTGGTCGGCTGGCTCCCGGCCGCACTGCTGCCGCACTCGGTCTGGTGGCTGGTGCTCGCCATGGTGGTGATCGACTACGGCCTGCAGTCCCTCCACGTCGCCAACCAGCACCTGCTCTACCAGCTCCGCCCCGAGGCGCGGAGCCGCCTGACCGCCGGCTACATGCTGCTCTACTCCGCCGGGTGCGGCGCGGGCGCGATCCTGTCCACCGTCGTCTACGACCACGGCGGCTGGACGGCCGTCTGCCTGCTCGGCGCCGCCACCAGCCTCACCGCGCTCGGCTACTGGTGGACGGCGGCCCGCACGTGACGGCCGATCGCCCCGGGCCCGCTCAGCTCCCGGCCACCGGCGCGTCCGCCGACGCCGCCGCGGCCAGGACCGCCCGCAGCTCCAGGATGCCCTCGCGCCAGGCCGGACCGCTCTCCGTCTCGTCCCACAGCTCCGCGAGCTCCGACTCCGCCGCCACCACCCGGTCGAGCGCCGCCACCGCGAGCGGGCGCAGCTCGGCCGCGAGCGGCGGTATCGGCTCCTTCGGCCCGTAGGCCGTGGTCACCGCCGCCCCGCCCGGGCACTGCGCCGCCACCAGCGCGGCGGCGGCGACCGCCTCCACCGCCTCGTCGGAGTCCAGGAACTCCTCCGCCCCGACGGCGCACAGCAGCGCGGACCGGAGCAGCGCCTCGCGCTCGCCCGGCGCCGCGTCGTCCAGACCGCCGCCGAAATCCGCCGCCGAGTCGTTGTCGAAGTGCCCGATGTCCCAGGTGCCCATGCCGATCCCCTCACGCCTCTCGTGTTCGTGTGCGTCGCATGCTTGCACGCCCCACTGACAATCCGCCGGGCCGTCGGATAATCGCTGGTCACCACGGGTGGGAGTGGGGCAGAGTGCCCCCATGACCACCACTCAGGGGCTGGACCGGGACGGCTGCATCGCACGGGAGGGCTCGCTGGACCGCGTGCCGCCCGCGTTCGCGCCGGTGGTCACCGCCGCCCGCGAGCGGATCGCCGCGGCCTTCGGCCCCGACCGGCTGCACAGCGCCTACCTCTACGGCAGCGTCCCGCGCGGCACCGCGACCCCCGGCGTCTCCGACCTCGACCTGCTGCTCGCCCTGCACCACGCGCCCACCGCCGCGGACCGGGCCGGGGCCGACGCCCTCGAAGCCGCGCTCGACGGCGAGTTCGCGCAGGTGAACGGGGTCGGCGTGGTGCTCGCCGGCACGGACACCCTGCTGAGCGAGCTCGAACGCCACGACCTCGGCTGGTTCGTCGCCTGTCTCTGCACCCCGCTGCTCGGCGAGGACCTCGCCGCCCGGCTCCCCCGCTACCGCCCCACCCCGCTGCTCGCCCGGGAGACCAACGGGGACCTCGCCCTGTTCCTGCCGCGCTGGCGCGAACGCCTGGCCGCCGCCGACACCGCGGCCGACCCCGAGGCCGAACTGCGCCGCCTCGCCCGCGCCGTCTCCCGCCATCTCGTCCGCACCTGCCTCACCCTGGTCATGCCCCGCTGGGGCGGCTGGACCAGCGACCTCGCCGCCTCCGCCGAGGTCTTCGCCGGCTACTACCCCGAGCGGGCCGCCCAGGCGCGCCTGGCCGTCACCGTCGCCCGCACCGCCGCCACCACCGCCGACCGGGCCGCCCTCACCGTGCTGGTCGACGACCTGGGCCCGTGGCTCGCCGCCGAGTACGCCGCCGTCCACGGCGTGAAGGCGCCCCGCCCGTGACGGCGCCGGAGCACCCGCTGCTCCGGGAGGTCTTCCCGGACCTGCTCGGCGAACTGGTCGACCTCCTGGAGGAGGAGGGCGAGCACGAACTGGCCGTCGCCGCCCGGAGCCTGCGGCTGGTCGCCGAGTGCGGCTGCGGTGACGGCTTCTGCCAGAGCTTCAGGACGGAACCGCGCCCGGACGGTCAGCCCTACGGCCCGGACCACCGGTGCGTCCCACTCTCGCCGGCCCACGGCATGCTCGTCCTGGACGTCGTCGGCGGGCGGATCGTGTACGTCGAGGTCCTCGACCGGGAGCCGCTCCGGGACACCCGCCCCGACCGGGGCTGAACTCCCCGCCGCCGGCCGGGACTCAGTCCACGCACGGGATCCCGCCCGCCTTCACCGCCGGGCCCTGCATCGGCAGCCCCGCCGCCGGGTCGGCGGAGGGATCGCCGGCCGCGGCGGCCGGGGGGACGGCCGTCGGCGCGGGGGTGCGGGAGACGGCGAGGGTGAGCAGGATGCGCCCCGCGGGGACGGCCGACGAGAAGAAGGCGTTCACCCCGTAGCGGGCGGCGAGGTGTTGTGCGTCGGTCTTGGCCCCGGACCCGTACGCGACGGTGGTGGCCCGGGTCCTGGCCGGGGCGTCGCCGATCCGGCCCGCCTGGTAGCCGAGTTCGGCCAGCGCCCTGGACTCGTCGGCCGCCGCGCCCGCCCCCGCGGTCGCGTTGACGTCGACCACCGCCTTGGGCGCCGTGCTCGGGGTGGCGGAGGGCGACGGGGCCGGTTCCCCCGGCCCGTCCCCGGGCGGCGCGGCGGCCGGCGGGGCCGGCGCCGGCTCGTGGTTGAAGAGCTGCCGGACGATCTTCCTGATCAGGTCCGGGTTGACGGTGTTGACCTCCTGCCCGCCGACCGTCCTGAAGCCGCTGATCGGCAGGGTGTTGAACTCCACGTTGCCGCCGGTCAGGTTGGGCGCCTGCTGGGCGAAGTCGAGGATGTTCCACTCGTTGTCGATGACCACGTCCTTCTTCACCACCGCGAACAGCTTCTGCATCTGCCCGAGGTCGTTCAGGATGCCCTGCTGCTTGAGCTTGTACTCGACGGAGGAGAGGAACGCCTGCTGCCGGTGGGTGCGGTCGAGGTCGCCGTTGGTGAGGTGGTGGCGCTGGCGGACGAAGGAGAGTGCCTGCGCGGCCTTGAGGGAGCTGATCCCGGCCGGGAGCTTGAGGCCGGTGCCGCCGCCCTCGTGGGTGGCGGTCCGGGCGATGATCGGGTCGTCCACCGGGTGGTTGAGGCAGACCTGGATCGGCTCGACCGCCTTGGCGATGTCGTAGAAGCCGATCAGGTTCACCTCCGCGAAGTGGTCGATCGGGACGTCCAGGAGGCTCTGCACGGTCTGGATGGTGGCCGAGCGGCCGGCCTCGCGGCTCTGCCGCTCCAGCAGCGCCTTGGAGAGCCCCTTGCCGGCCAGCTTCTGCTCGGCGGCCTCCTTGGCGATGCCGTACGCCTCCTTGATCTTGTGCATCCTCCCGTCCGCGCCGACGGTCTGCACGTAGTCGTCGCGCGGGACGGAGAGCGCGGTGACCTTGCCGCCGTTGGCCGGGATGTGCAGCACGATCAGGGCGTTGGTGTTGTACCCGCCGATCCCGCTGGAGCCGGCGTGCAGTTCGTCCTCGACGAACTGCTTGGGCAGGTCGTTGCCGTCCATGTCCTTGCGGCTGTCCAGGCCGATCAGCAGCAGGTTGACGGACTTGTCGAGGTGCGGCGGGGCGTTCTTCTTGGCCTCGCTCAGCGCGGAGGACTTGACCATGCCGTCGTCCAGGCTGCGGTACTCGTACCAGGTGAAGCCGCTGGCGCCGAGCACGGCGACCGAGACGGTGCAGGCCAGGGTGCGCCCGGCGACGGTCAGCGGGGCGGCGGCGCGGCGCGCGGCCTGCCCGCGCTGACCGCGGCCGCCGGTACGGCTGTTGCCGCGCTCAGCCACGGCGGCCCCTTCCGACCGGGGCGGCCGTCCGGCCGGTTCGTCGGCGCTGCGGCACCACCCGGCGGCGGGTCGGCACGGCGCGGACCGCGACCACGGCGAGCGCCACCGCGACGGCCGCGGCCATCACCGGGAAGGCCCCGACCACCCAACGCAGCGCGCCGGTGCCGAGGTTCTTCCCCTGGTACGTCCCGGGGTGCGCGAGGTACTCGACGCCCGAGGCGGTGAGCAGCACCACGACCGGCGCGGCCGTCACCACCCACCACCGGCCCGTCCGGCTGCACAGCAGTGCGGCGGCCGCCGTCCCGAGCACCGAGCCCACCGCGAAGAGGAGGCTGACGCCCGGTCCGTCGACCTCGTCCGCGACCGCCCCGAGCAACGGCAGCCCGACCGCCGAGAGCACGGCCGCCGTCCCGCCGCGACGACGCGCCTGCTGGCGACGGCGGGCCGCCCCGGGGCGCGGTGTCCGGGCCGCCCCGGGCGCCGCGGGGCCCGCGGGGCTCCCCGGACCGCCCGCACCGGCCGCCCGGGAGCGCTGCGCGGGCAGGGCGCGGTCCTCGGTGCGCGGTCCCGCGTCCTGGTACGGCGTTCTCGCCCGCTGACCGGCCATGCGCACTTCCCTCGATCGTTGCGGCCGCGGCGGAGCGATCGCGCCGCCGCGCGTGCCGGGACGCCTTCGGTCCTGGTGGCGTCCTGGTGGGGACCCCACCCTCTACATCGCTGTAGAAGATGGCCTGAGCATACGAACCCATTTCAGCAAAGTCATCCGCCGTCACCCGGCGGCGACGAACCGCCTGGTGGGCCATCGTTAGGATGGTCACGATCCCCGCCACGTCGGCACACCATCAGGAACGCATCAGAGGAGCAGAGCGTCACCATGTTTGAGAGTCTGAAGAACCTCGCGGACAAGGCCACCGACCTCGCCCGCGAGCACGGCGACGTGATCGGGCAGGGCCTGGACAAGGTCGGCGACGCGATCGACGACCGCACGGACGGCAAGTACAGCGGGCAGATCGACACCGGCGTCGAGAAGGCGAAGGACTTCCTGCGCAACCTCGACGGCGACCAGAAGCCCGCCGAGTAACCTGCCGCAGGGAGCGATCAGCCGCACGGCGCTCGAACGGGCGCACGGGCGAACGGGGAGGGGCGGCAGCCGTGAGCGAGGAGAAGAAGGGGTCCGGCCGGGGACGCTGGCTGGTGATCGGCGTCGTGGTGGTGGCCGGACTGGGTCTCGTCCGCGGCAACGGCCACGACGGCGCGGCCTCCGCCGACCCCTCCCCGACCGCCGCCTCCGGCCCCTCCCCGGGCGCCGCACCGTCGGCCGGCTCCTCCGCTCCGCCGTCGAAACCCTCGAAGCCCTCGGGCCGCTACGACCCGGCCGACTACGCGGCACCGGTCCGCCAGTACGCCGCCGAGGCCGGGGTCAACCCGCAGCTGCTGATGGCGATCCTCTACAACGAGGCGTACAAGCCGCACGACCCCGAACTCGAACGGGCCTGGCAGCGCGGCAAGCCGGACGCCTCGTTCGGCATCGCCAACATGCACCGGGCCGCCTTCGACGACACCAAGCCCGGCCGCCCGTTCGCCTCCCGGCAGTGGGAGGAGCTCCCGGACGACCGGAACCTGGCCGTCCAGGCGGCCGCCTGGCACCTGCACGACCTCGCCGCGCAGCTGCCCGCCCGCCCGGGCGTGCCGCTCACCCGGGACGAGCTGGTCGCCCTCGGCTACAACGCGGGCGCGGGCAACATGCTGGCCTTCGCCCGGGGCGTCAAGATCGGCTCCCAGGCGCAGTCCTACCTCGACCGGCTGCGCGACAACTGGTCGAAGTCCGGCGAGGCCGTGGCCTGACAGCCTCCGGCGGTCAGCTGACGCCGATCCGGGCGGACCAGACCCTCCGCCAGGCCAGCGCGTCGGCGACCCCCTCGGCGATGCCGCGCCGCGGCTGCCAGCCGAGCAGGTCCCGTGCGGTGTCCACGACGGCGTAGCAGCCGATCACGTCCCCGGGCCGCGGGCCCGCCTCCCGCACCTCCAGGCCGGTGCCGACGGCCTGTTCGAAGGCGGCGATCAGTTCCCGCACGGTGGTCCCGTCCCCGGTGCCGACGTTGATCACCCGGTAGCGGTCCGCCACGCCCGGGGCGATCACCTCGTCGAACCGGAGCAGCGCCGCGACGTGCGCCTCGGCGAGGTCCTGGACGTGGATGTAGTCGCGGATGCCGGAGCCGTCGCGGGTCGCCCAGTCGGTGCCGGTCACGGTGAACGGGGTGCCCGTGGTGTGCGCCTCGATCAGCTTGCCGAGGGCGTGGGTGGGCCGGAGGTCCTGGAGGCCGGTGCGCAGCTGCGGGTCGGCGCCGATCGGGTTGAAGTAGCGCAGGGCGATGACCCGCTGGCGCTCGGCGCCCTCGCCCCGGGTCCAGTCCTGGAGGACCTGCTCCATCATCTGCTTGGTGCGCGCGTACGGGCTCCCGGCGTCGACCGGGCTGCTCTCGTCGACCCGGGCATCGGGGGTGGGGGCGTAGATCGAGGCGGAGCTGCTGAAGACGACCCTGGTGCAGCCGTGGCGCTGGAGGGCCTCCAGGAGTTCGACGGTCTTGGCGACATTCTCCCGGTAGTAGTACAGCGGCTTGGCCACCGACTCCGGTACGACGATCTTCGCAGCGCAGTGCACGGTGGCGTCGATGTCGGGGTGCTCGGCGAAGATCCGGTCGAGCAGGGCCGCGTCGGCGATGTCGCCCCGGTAGAAGACCCGGTCCGCGACGAACTCGGTCCGGCCCCGGGACAGGTCGTCCAGCACGACCGGGGTGATCCCCCGGTCGAGCAGGGCGGAGGCGACGGTGCTGCCGATGAAACCCGCCCCGCCGGTGATCAGGACCTTCTTCATGCGCGGACGCTCCCTTGCGGTCGTCCGGGCGCCCGGTGGCGCCCGGTGACCGGAAGGGACGTCGGTTCGCACCCGGCCGGTTCCACCGCGGGTGCGTCCCCGTTCCCGGGGCGGGCGGTTCCGGGCGGCTCAGCCCCGGTGACGGCGCAGCCAGAGCCCGGTGGCGACCAGGACGACGGCCGCGCAGGCGGTGCCGATGGCCGCCCAGGCGGTGGCGTCGGAGGTGGTCGCGTGGGCGGGGCCGGGCGAGGCCTCCCGGGCGGAGACGGGGGCGGCGGTGGTCCCCGCCGCACCGGTGCTCTCCCGGTGCGGGGCGGGGGTCACCCCGGCGGACCGCGGCGAGGCTTCGGACAGCGCCGTGGGGGGCGCCGGGTCGGCGATCGCGACGGTGTCGACGTCGAGCTCGCGCTCGCCGTGCCCGAGGGCGGGGAAGGCGCAGTCCACCGTCACCCACCAGTGCCCGACCGGGAGGACCTCCCGGGTGGTGTACGTCCCCGGGCGGCCGGGGACGGTGACCAGGCGCCAGGGCCCGACGGTGCGGCCGTCGGAGGCCGTCGCGAGGAGCGTGCCGGCGAACTCCCCGGTCACCGGGTCGTGGTCGTTCTCCCAGGTGGCAACGGTGCTGACACGGCCGTTCTGCTGGCCGGTGACGTCCAGGTGGACGCTGTCGCCGTGGGCGGCGGCGGGTACGGCCGCGGACAGCAGGGCCGCGGCGGTGAGGGCGAGGGCGGCGAGGTGGGGGCGGGTTCGCATACGGGAGGGTCCTCGGGGCGGTGTGGGGGGGCAGGGACGCTGGTAACGGCCGGCGCCGGGAACGGCTGCCGCTGGGTGGGGGGCGGGCGGTACCGGGCCGACGGGACAGCCGGCCTGCGGGCCACGCGGCGCGCGGGCGTCGGCGGGGGGGGTGGGAGGGTGGGGCCGCGTGCCGTGTCGGGGGCAGCGTCCGCTGGGTAACCGCGCCAGCGGTCTTGGGCCCCGGGGGCTTCGGTGCCGCCACGGCCGGGCGCGACGGACCTGCCGGCCTGCGGGCCTCGCGGCGCGCGGGCGTCGGCGGCTCGGGTCGAAGGGTCGGCCGGCGTACGGGCCGACCGGTTTTACGGGCTCACAGGAACAGCCTTACCCCGAACGGCTCACGAGGTCTTCGACAGCGACCAGTTCTGGTAAGGGCTGCCGCTTCGCCTGTCACGGCTCCGGCGGCCGGCCGCCGCGGTACCGCCGCGCTCCGGGCCCGGGCACCGGCGCGCCGCCGTCCGCGGTGAGGGCGGCCCCGCGGCCGGCTTCGGCGGGTGGTCGCGTCCGGGCGGCCGCGTCGGCGCACGGCTGCCGGTCGGGGCGCCGGACCGGGAGTGCCGGGCGGGCGCGGCCCGTCGCATCAGGTCGGCGGAATTCGGCGCGATCTGGCTGATGGACACCGCATGGGGTGAGCCTGCGCTCCTGCGCCGGCGGAGCCCGCCGCCCGGGTGCCCCATCGCGTTCCCTCCTCGTGCGACGACGACCCGCGCGTCCCCGCGGTGGAGGGGGCCCGGGTCTTCCGACACTCCGGAGAGCGGGAGGGGCGACCGGGAATAACAGAAACCTCTTGCAGAATTCCCCGGACGGTTCGGTTCGACGGTCCGGTTCGACGGTCCGGTTTGATCGCCGGGTTCGATCGCCCGGTTCGGCCGGACCGCGGTCGGGCACACCGGACCCGCCCCGGACGGCGGCCGGGGCACCGCGCAGGCACCCGGACTGGCCTCCACCGAGCCGAATATGACGGCTCGTCAGGCCGACCGAAGGGTCAGGCCGCGGCCTTCACCGGCTCCACCCCGAAGGCCGCCACGCCCACCCCGGAGCGCACCGCCGCACCCGCTCCGGGTCGCACCGCCTCCACCGCGCCGGCGCCGCAGCCCCCGTGCAACCGGGCCAGCCCGGCCGCCAGGACGACCCGGTCCCCGGCGAGCCAGAGCCGCAAGGCCGCGGAGAGCGCGGCGCTGGCCGGCCCGGCCGCGGGACCACCGGTCCGTACGAGCCGCTCGCCGAGCAGCGGCAGCAGGTCCGCGACCGGCGCGGGCAGCCACAGGGTGAGCGCGAAGGGTGCCGGCCTGGCCAGAACGCGCAGCAGCGGCAGGCCGCAGGCGTCGTCGTGCAGTGCGGGGATGACCTCCAGCAGCCCGTCCACCGCCACCTCGGAGACGTCGCCGCCGTGCCCGCGCGCGAGGTCGCGCAGCAGTGCCCGCTCGGCGGCGGTGATCCGGACGGTCAGCATGACCTCGTCGCAGTCCATGGTCCCGGCCCCTGTCGTGGAGAGTTCGTGGTGTGGTCGTTGCGTCGTGGTGTCAGTCCTGTGCCAACAGGGTTCCTGCCCCGATCCGGCCGTCCGATACCGGCGCTATCAGGCCGTAGTGGCCGTCGAAGCGGCGGTAGAGCACCCGCGCCCGGTGGTCGCCGGGGTCGGTCCAGCCGACGAACGGGCGACCGGTGAGCCAGAGCCGGCGGGCCGCCTCGGCGAGGTCGAGCGGGGGCATCGCGCTGGTGCCCGCGGCGCACAACTCCGGCGTGCCGCCCGGCGAGCAGCGGTGGACCAGGCCGTCCCGGCCGGTGGCGGCGTCCGCGAAGAGGTGGAACCGCCGGTCGAGGGCGAGCAGTTCGAGCACGGCCTGCTCGGGGCTGCGGCGGGCGGGCACGACCGCCTTGTGCCGGGCGATCCGCCGCTGGGCGAGCGGGCGGTCGGCGAACTGCGGGCGGTAGGCGCTCTCGTACGCGGCGGCGAAGCCGATGTCGCCCTGCTCGCGCAGTCGGACGGCCCGGCCGGCCAGCGTGCCGAGCACCAGGTCGACGGACTCCCGTGCGGTGCCGGTGGCCAGCTGCACCCGGACCGGTCCGACGCCCGCCAGTTCGACGTCCGCCTGGGCCAGCGCGGGCCGGGTCACCGACCGGTTGCGCGAGCGGGTCAGCCGCAGTCGCAGCGCGCGGGTGTCGGGGCCGAGCGCCGTGGCGGTGGCCAGCGCCCGGGCCCGGGCGTACTCGGCGTCCTCGCGGGGCAGCTCGCCGCGGATCTCCACCCGGACGTCGAGGGCCGGCCGGTGGCGCAGACGGGTCATCAGGTTCCTCCTTCTTCGCATCCATGCTGTCCCTCGCACGCCCGTGCGGCGAGGGTCCAAAGACCCTGCCTCGCAGGCAAGCCGCGGACCACCCGGACGGACGCATCCGCGCAGGTCAACACGGAGTTTCGAGCACGCACGAAAGGGTCGATCCACTCGGCCGTTGGAGTGATCCCCGCACATTCGGCGCAACGCTCGGGAAACCGGCGCGTTTGCTCAACGTGCGCCCTCCCGCCGGGGGCGCGCGCGGGGCCCGCGCTGGGCGGTCCCCCGGCTCCCGGCCGGCCCGCCGTTGCCGCCCGGCATCGCCCGCACCGGCCACTCTGGTTGAGAGGTAGTGTCATGTCCCTGCTGACCGAAACGCGGAAGCTGATCGTCCCCCCGAGAACCGTTCCCGGCCCGTCCCCGCTGGCCCGCGCCGCCGTCCCGCCGCTGGCCCCCGGTGCCCTGCCCGGCCTCGGGCACGCCGGCGCCCTGCTGCGCGACCCGCTCGGCTTCCTCGGTTCGCTCGCCCGCCACGGCGGGGTGGTCCGCATCCGGCTCGGACCACGCACCGTCTGCGTGGTCACCGACGCCCGGCTGGTCCACACCCTGCTCGTGGCACTGGCCCACGACTGCCCGCGCGGGGCCGTCCAGGACACCCTCAGGACGGCCTTCGGCGACGGCCTGCTGATGTCCGAGGGCCAGGCCCACCGCGACCGCCGCCGGATCATCCAGCCGGCCTTCGGTCCGGACCGGATGGGCGAGTACCTGGCCGTGATGCAGCAGGTCACCGAGGAGCGGGCCGGACGCTGGCGCCCCGGGCAGGTCCTCGACGTGGCCAAGGAGATGAACCACCTGGCGCTGGAGATCGTCACCCGCACGCTGTTCGACGCCCGGCTCAGCGAGGACGCCACCGTCGCGTTCCACCGGGCGCTGCCGGACCTGGTGAAGGGCCAGATCGTCCAGTCCCTCTACCCGAACCCGGCGCTCGCCCGGCTGCCGCTGCCCGTCAACCGGCGCTTCGACGACGCCGTGCGGGTGCTCAACCGGGTGGTCGACCAGGCCGTCAACCGCCGCGCCGCGACCACGGGCCCCGGAGCGGGCCGGCGCACCCTGCCCGCCCTGCTGCGCGCCGCGACCGACCCGGCCACCGGGCGCCCGCTCACCGAGGCCGACGTGCGGTCCGAGGCGATCACCATGTTCGGCGCGGGCACCGAGACGGTCTCCACCACGCTCACCTGGCTGCTGGACGAGCTGCTGCGCCACCCCGAGGTGGAGGCCCGGATCCTCGCCGAGCTCGACGAGCACCTGCCCGCGGGCACCGTCCCCACCCCGGAGGCACTGGCCCGGCTCACCTACACCCGCAGCGTCACCCAGGAGGTGGTGCGGCTGCACGCGCCGAACGCCTTCCTGATGCGCACCGCCCGGGTGCCGGTCGAGCTCGGCCCGTACCGCGTCCCGGCCGGCACCGAGCTGCTGTACAGCCTCACCGCGCTGCACCGCGACCCGGTGCGCTACCCGGAGCCGATGAGCTTCCGGCCCGAGCGCTGGCAGGACCGCGGCGGCTCCGGGCGGCCGTCCTTCCTGCCGTTCGGGGCGGGCAAGCACAAGTGCATCGGCGAGGCCTTCGCCTGGGCGGAACTGACCGTCGCGGCCGCGACGATCCTGCGCCGCTGGCGGCCGACGGCGGTGCCGGGCGCGCGGGCCCGCGAGGTGGTGTGGACGACGGTCCAGGCGCACGGCCTTCGGGTGCGGCTCGCGCCGCGCGGCGCGCGCTCCCCACGCGGGCGCACCGCGGCGGCCTCCCGAGAGGGCGATGCCGCATCCTCACCGGGGGCCGCAGTGCCCTCCTCGCACGGTGAGCCGCCGCCGGTCCGGTGTCCCTTCACCGGCACCGCCTCCACGACCGGCCCCACGACCGGCCCCTCGGGTCCGGCCACCCCGGCCGGTCCAGCCTCCCCCGCGGGTCCGGTCGCTGCGGCGGGCCCCCGCCCGTCCGACGAGCTGCGCCTCGCCGCCGACCGGCACGCCGACTGGGTGGTCCGCCGCGGCCTGCTCACCCCGTCGGAGCTGCCCCGCTACCGGGCCTACGGGCTGCAGAAGCTGATCGGCCACGCCTTCCCCCGCGTCCGGGGCGCCGAACTCGACCTCCTGGTGGACATGCTGGGCTGGTTCACCATCCTGGACGACCGTTTCGACGGCCCGCCCGGCCGCCACCCCGCCGCGGCCCACGCCGTGGTCGACCCGCTGATCGCGGTCCTCGGCGGAACCCGCGGCGAGAGCCCGTCCGAGAGCCACATGCTGGTCTCCTGGCGGGAGTTGTGGAAGCGGCAGACCGCTTCGACGTCCCCCGAGTGGCGGGCCCGGGCGGCCCGGGAGTGGCGGGCCTGCCTGGCCACCTTCCCCGCCGAGGCCGACCACCGCGCCCGTGGCACCGTGCCCGCCCTCGGCCTCGACCTCACCGACACCATGAAGCTGCGCCGGCACGGCAGTTGCCTCTACCCGTTCATGAACATACTGGAACGGGTCCACGGCGCCGACGCCCCGGCCGCACTGCACGCGGAGCCCGCGCTGCACCGGCTGCGCGCCAACACCGCCGACGCCGCCACACTGATCAACGACCTCTACTCACTGCGGCGCGAGGAGCGGCAGGCCGGGCCCGCGTTCAACACGGTGCTCACCCTCCAGCGGGCCCACGGCTGGACCCGCGGCCGGGCGGTCCACGCGGTGCGCGCCCGGGTGGCACGGTTGCAGCAGGAGAGCGAGGAGCTGCGCCGCGACCTGCTGCGCCGCCACCCGGCCGGGCGCTGGTACCTGGACGGCACCCGCGAGCTGGTCGCCGGCGTTCTGGCCTGGACCAGCACCAGCGACCGGTACCTGGTGCCGGACCACGGGCGGCGCCGGTGAGCCACCGGTTCCCGGTGTGCTACTTCCGGCCGCCGAGCGCGAACAGCAGCAGCACGAAACCGGCGAACAGGTGCGTGGCGAAGATGTAGATGCCCGCGCGGATCAGCATCGCCTTGCGGCGCCTCTTCTCGTCGCTCGTGCTGTCGCTCATGGTGGTGCTTCTCCTCGGATCGGGCGGACGGGCCGGGCGCGGCTCAGCGGAGCCGGCCACCGGAGGCGCGCAGCTCGGTGAGCAGCGCGCCCTGGTCGGTGATCAGCTCGGTCAGGATCCGGCGGGCCGCGCGCAGCAGCTCGGCGACGTCCGGGGTGCTGAGCGCGTACACCACGGTGTTGCCCTCACGGGTCGCCGTGACCAGCTGGGTGCGGCGCAGCACCGCGAGCTGCTGGGAGAGGTTGGACGGCTCGACCTCGATCTCCGCCAGCAGCTCGCGCACCGGCCGGGGGCCGTCCTGGAGCAGCTCCAGGACCCGGATCCGCACGGGGTGGCCGAGGGTGCGGAAGAACTCCGCCTTGGCCTGGTACAGCGGCACCGGCATCGTCCGCGTTCTCCCTCGGTTCCGGCTCGGTGGTCGTCCGGCCGGGCGGGGATCGATGCCGCGGCCGGTAGGCATCATCGCGACAGATGAAGATTTCTTCAAGTCGTCACAGTGCGTCGAGCGCCGGCAAGACCCCCGGCGGGCCCTCGACAGACCCCCGGTCCACCCTCGGCGGGCCGCCGCCCGGCGCTCCCCCCGACCGCCCGCCGACCGGACCGCGACATGCAGAAGCCGAGCCCGGGATGCTGCCAACTCCCGGGCTCGGCAGTCACGGTGACGCGCCGTCAGCAGACTACAGGCACATCCACCGTGGCCGGCACCTGGCCGCTCCAGAACCCCTCGACGTCAAAGGACACGTGCACGGTGGACCCGCACGGCACGGTGGTCGAGATGCCGTCGACCCGCACCGTGGACACCTGGAACACCGTGCGGCCGTTCACCGTGCCGAGCGAGGCACCGCCGGTCACGTTGGCCGACAGGTGGGTCACCAGCTCCTTCGGCGCCGGCGGCCACGGGGTGCCCGGGGACGGCGGACCGGCCAGGCCGATCTTCCCGTAGATCGCGACGCCGTCACCGGTCACGTCGGCGCAGGCGTACGTGGCCAGGCCCGCCTGGAGGCTGTAGGAGCCGCAGGTGGTGACGGTGGTGGTGGCGACGGCCGGGGCCGCGGCGAACGCGGGGACGGGGGCCGAGAGCAGGGCGGCGGCACCGACGGCGCCGGCGGCGATCCGGGCGATCCGGTTCATGGGTTCCTCCTTGGAGGGGACGGACGGACTGGGACAGGTGGCGTGGCACATATGACATTTCATAGGCCCACGACAGGAACTTTGCCATGCGATTCCTATGCGGTGACGCCGATTTACCCTTGGATACGAGGCCTCGTCCGAAAGCAGACCTTCGATGGCGCAATCACCCTCGAACGGCCGAACTTCCGCACCCTCCCAGGCAACGCCCACGTTGAGCCCGGATGAACCGCATCCGAACCGCCACCGGGGCCGCCGCCGCGGCCGTCCTCGTCCTCCTCGCGCTGCTGGCCGCCGCCTCGCCGCCGGCCACGCTCATGGGCGCCGAGATCCGCCGCCTGCCCACCGCGGAACGCGTCCTCGCCCTCACCTTCAACGCCGCCTGGAACGAGACCGGGCTGGACACCGTCCTCGCCGTCCTGCGCGACCGCGACGCCCCCGCCACCTTCTTCCCGACCGCCATCCCCGCGCCGTCCGCGCGATCGCCGCCGCCGGGCACGGCCTCGGCAACCACTCCTACAGCCACCCCGACTTCTCCACCCTCGACGCCGACCGGGCCCGCGCCGAGGTGCGCCGCGCCGACACCGCGATCCGCCGCGCCGCCGGGACCGAACCCCTGCCGTTCTTCCGCTTCCCGTACAGCGCGACCACGCCGGAAGGCATCGCCACCGTCAACCGGCTCGGCTACGCCGACCTCGAATTCACCGCCGACACCAACGGCTACCTGGGCCCCGCCCACGGCATGACGGCGGACCGCGCGGTCGAGCGCGCCCTCGCCGCGCTCACCCCGGGCGCCGTCCTCCAACTGCACGTCGGCGCCTCGGAGGAGGACGGACCCGACACCTGCCTCGACGCCGAGGCGCTGCCCCGCATCCTCGACGGCGCCCGCGCCCGCGGCTACCGCGTCATCGACCTGCGCACCCTGCTCGACCGGTGACCGGCCGGGGCCTTCCGCGCCCCGGCGTCACCCGCCCGGACGGGAGCCCGGGGAGCGGACCACCGCCGCCCCTGCCCGCCGACGCCACCCCACCCCGCGGCCGGCCCCGCCCCGCCTCGCGGCGCCGTGCCGGACGGCACCGACCGGCCCCGTCGGCTCACCCCAGCGAGCCGCGCAGGGCGTCGACCCGGGCCACGGCCTCGGCGAAGGCGTGCCGGTCCAGGCGGCCGTCGTCCAGCGCGGCGGCCAGCGCCTCGGTGGCCTCCTCGCCCTGCCGGGGGTCCCGGGCGGAGCAGAGCAGCAGGTCCATCCCGGCCTCGGCGGCGGCCAGCGCCCGGTCGCCGGTGCCGCCGTACGGGGCGAGCGCCTCCGCCTCCATGGCGTCGGTGACGGTCACGCCGTCGAAGCCGAGCCGGCCGCGCAGCTCGCCCTGGATGATCGTGGACGAGAACCCTGCCGGGTGGTCCGGGTCCAGCGCCGGGTAGACCGCCCACGAGGCCATCACCAGCCG
This sequence comes from Kitasatospora sp. NPDC054768, assembly GCF_053612025.1. Taxonomy (NCBI): domain Bacteria; kingdom Bacillati; phylum Actinomycetota; class Actinomycetes; order Kitasatosporales; family Streptomycetaceae; genus Kitasatospora; species Kitasatospora sp. NPDC054768. The sequence continues at coordinate 21,651 of NZ_JBSHBN010000053.1, read as the reverse complement.
CACGCCCGCTGCGACGGCCGCCCGGTACGGGGCCTCGCCCCGGGAGCGGAGCTGCGACAGCGGGACGTTCAGGGTGACGGGGCGCTCGTCGGTGTTCTCCCCCCGGGGCGCGGCGCCGAGGCCGGGGAAGTGCTTGGCGGTCGCGGCCACGCCGAGGCCCTGCTGGGCGGTGAGGAAGGCGCTGCCCAACTCCGCCACCTTGGCCGGGTCCTGGCCGTAGGAGCGCTCGGGGTGGTCGATGAAGTTGTCCGGCTTGTCGTAGACGTCGAGCACCGGGGCGAGGTTGAGGTTCAGCCCGGCGTCGGCGAGGGTCCGGGCGGCGCCGGCCCCGGATTCCGCGGCCGCGGCGAGCGGGTCCGGCGCCAACCCGACGCGGCGGGCGGAGAGTTCGGGCGCACCGGGCAGCCGGCGGACCTTGCCGCCCTCCTGGTCGGTCATCAGCAGCAGGGTGCGCGGGTGCGGCGCCTCGGCCGCGGCCTGTTTCAGTTCCGCGACCGACTCCGCGAGCTGCTCCGGACTCGTGACGTTCTCACCGAACAGGATCACCCCGGCGGCCCGGCCCTCCCGGATCGCCCGGAGCACCCCGGCCGGCGGCGTCGGACCGGGGTACGACAGCACGATCCGCCGCCCGGCGAGCGCCCGCGCGTCCTCCTGCTCCTGGCCGGCCATCGCCGCACCCCTCTCGTTCGGAGCACCCGGAGTACCCGCAACGCCCGGAGTGCCCACAACGCCTGGAGCACCGTGCGGCCGGGCGGGCGCGCCGAGCGGCACCGGACCGAGCGCGATCCCCATCACGGCCAGCACCACCCCGAACTGGGCGACACTTCGGAACAGGGCCATCACGCCTCCCGGGCCGACATTTGACTTCGGCATGTCAACGTACCCAGGGGTGCGGCGGGGCACTCCCCCTTGCACCAGATTAATCCGATAATCCGCCTTAATATCCTCATCGTCCTCACACCGACGACGAACGCCGGACCAGCCGCCCCAGGACGGCGAGCCCCTCGGCGATCTCCGCCGTCGAACCCGCCGCGTACCCGAGCACCAGGCCCGGCGGGTACGGAAGTCGGGCGTGCCAGGACAGCGGCTGCACCTTGACCCCCTCGGCCAGGGCGGCGGCGGCCAGCTCGGTGTCGGTGCGGCCGGGTGCCTCCGGAAGCGTCAGCATCAGGTGGAGGCCCGCCGCCGCGCCGTGCACGGTGGCTCCCGGCAGATGGGTGCGGATGGCGGCGATCATGGCGTCCCGGCGGCGGCGGTGGCGGCGGCGCAGCAGCCGCAGATGGCGGTCGAGGTCGCCGGACTCCATCAGCCGGGCGAGCACCAGCTGGGGCAGGACCGGGTTGCCGAGGTCGGCGAAACGCTTGGCGTCCAGGACGGCGTCCCGCAGCCGGGCCGGGACCAGCAGCCAACCGGTGCGCAACGCCGGGGCGAGCAGCTTCGAGATGCTGCCCGCGTAACAGACCCGGTCCGGCAGGGCGGCGCGCAGGGCCGGGACGGGCGGCCGGTCGTAGCGGTGCTCGGCGTCGTAGTCGTCCTCGATGACCAGGCCGCCCTCCCCCGCCCAGCGCAGCAGTTCGCGCCGCCGGTCACCGCCCAGTACGACGCCGGTCGGGTACTGGTGGGCGGGGGTGAGCAGGACGGCCGGGGCGCCGGTGGCGCGCAGCGCGTCGACCCGGATGCCCTCGGCGTCGACCGGGACCGGCGGGGTGGCGGCGAGCCAGTGGGCGAGGTGCTGCCGGGCGCCGAGGGAGCCCGGGTCCTCGACCGCGACCTCGCCGATGCCGGCCCGTCCGAGGGCCCGGCCGAGCAGCGCGAGCGCCTGGGCCGTGCCGGCGACGATCAGCACCTCGTCCGGGTCGGCGCGGATGCCCCGGTTGCGGGCCAGCCAGTGGGCGACGGCCCGGCGCAGGGCCGGGGTGCCGCGCAGGTCGCCGTAGCCGAGGTCGGAGGCGGCCAGGTCGTCGAGGACGGCGCGTTCGGCGCGCAGCCAGGCGGCGCGGGGGAAGGCCGCGAGGTCGGGCACGCCGGGGGTGAGGTCGATCCGGGCGGGGGCTCCGCGCAGCAGGTCGAAGACCTCGGGGTCGGGATCGGCCCGGAACAGCGCGGGCGCCGGGCGGGGTGGCTCCGCCGCGGGCGCCCGGTGCGGCGCCGCGGGGGCCGCGACCACGACCGTGCCGCCCCGCCCGCGGCCGACGACCTGTCCCTCCTCGGCGAGGCGCTGGTAGGCGTCGGTCACCACACCGCGGGAGACCCCGAGTTCGGCCGCCAGCACCCGGCCGGCGGGCAGCCTGCTGCCGACCGGAAGCCGCCCGTCGGCGACGGCCTCGCGCAGCCGGCGGGTCAGCCAGTCGGTGAGCCCGCCGGGCGGGGCATCGGCCGTGTCGAGCTGCAGGAAGTCGGCGCCGGCCTCTTTGGACCGGTCGAATGCCTCGGCTTTGGACCTGTTCACCGGACCATAGTGGCGGCGAGGGTGGGGCCATGACCACGGAAACACCCATGCTCACGGAAACGCCCACGACCACGGAATCGCCCATGACCCCGGGGACAGCGGCATCGGAGCGCCCCGACGACCACCCCGGCTACGTCCACGGCTACGCGCGGACCGAGACGCGGCGCCTCGGCGACCAGGCCGACACCCTCGCCGACCTGCTGCACGCGGGCACCGCGTACCCGGCCGGCAGCCGGGTGCTGGAGGCGGGCTGCGGGGTGGGGGCGCAGACCGTGCACCTGCTGGCCGGCAACCCGGGGATCCGGCTGACGGCGGCAGACCTCTCGGCGGAGTCGCTGGCCCGGGCCCGCGCCCGGGTCGCCGCACAGGCACCCGCCGCGGACGTCACCTGGCACCACGGCGACCTGCACCGGCTGCCGTTCCCGGACGCCTCGTTCGACCACGTCTTCCTGTGCTTCGTGCTGGAGCACCTGCCCGACCCGACGGCCGGGCTGGCGGCGCTGCGCCGGGTGCTGCGGCCGGGCGGGACGATCACGGTGATCGAGGGGGACCACGGCTCGGCCTTCTTCCACCCGGAGAGCCCGGCGGCCCGGCGCACCGTCGACCACCTCGTCCGGCTGCAGGCCCTGGCGGGCGGCGACGGCCTGCTCGGCCGCCGCCTCCACCCGCTGCTGACCGCGGCCGGCTTCACCCGGGTGTCGGTCCGACCGCGCACGGTCTACGCCGACGAGGCCGACCCGGCTCTGGTGGAGGGGTTCACCCGGCGGACCTTCGTCGCGATGGTCGAGTCCGTCCGCGCGGACGCGGTGGCCGCCGGGCTGACCACCCCGGAGGACTTCGACCGGGGCATCGCGGAGCTGCGCCGTGCGGCCGGGCCGGGCGGGACGTTCCACTACGCCTTCTTCAAGGCGGTGGCGGTCACCCCGTAGTCGCCACGCAGGACGGCTCGGGTCGGGACGGGCTCGGGCCGGAGCGGAGCCCGCGGGCGGGGTCGTGGACGGGGGTCTCGACCGCGCCCGCGGGAGCCACCGCCCCACCGGGTACGGACGCGGGCCGGACGGCACGGGCACCGGCCGGGCTACTCCGGGCTGTCCCCGAAGTCCGCCAGCAGGGTGCGCATCACCTCGACGAACGCCGTCCGCTGCGCCTCGTCGAGGCCCGCCAGCATCCGGTGCTCGGTGGCGAGGTGGTCGGGCAGCGCGCGGTCGATCAGGGCGTGCCCCTTGGGGGTGAGGGCGACCTCGCGGCTGCGGCCGTCCTGGTCGCTGCGGGTCCGGGTGACCAGGCCGCGGGCCTCCAGTCGGTCCAGCCGCTGGGTGATGGCACCGGAGGTGACCATCGCGGACTGCATCAGTCCGGAGGGGGTGAGGCGGTAGGGCGGGCCGCTGCGCTTGAGGGTGGCGAGCACGTCGAAGGAGGCGGCGTCCAGTCCGTGCTCGGCGAAGGTGCGGTTGAGTGCCGCGTCCACCAGCCGGTAGAGGCGTTTGAGCCGGCCGAACACCTCCATCGGGGAGACGTCCAGGTCGGGGCGCTCGGCACCCCATTGCGCGACGACGCGGTCCACATGATCTGCCACGGGTTCAGGGTAGGCGATCCCCAGTGGATTCCTTAGTGGTGAGGTAACTGTGAGCCACATCACTCACTCGATGCGGTGAAGAATGCCTTAGCGCTGAGATACATTGCCTTAGTGCTAAGAAATCGCCTCGCCCTCGTCCTGCTGACGGCCCTCGCCCCGGCGGTCTGGGGCACGACCTATCTGGTCACCACCGAACTCCTGCCGCCCGGCCGCCCGCTGCTCGCCGCCGTCATCCGCTGCCTGCCCGCGGGGCTGCTCCTCGTCGCCCTCACCCGCCGGCTGCCGCAGGGCAGTTGGTGGTGGCGTTCGCTGGTCCTCGGCGCCCTCAACATCGGAGTGTTCCAGGCCCTGCTCTTCATCGCCGCCTACCGCCTGCCCGGCGGCATCGCGGCCACCGTCGGCGCCGTCCAGCCGCTGGTCACCGCCGGGCTCTCGGCCCTGGTCCTCGGCGACCGGCTCACCCTGCGCACCGTGCTGTCCGGCATCGCGGGCGTCGCGGGCGTCAGCCTGCTGGTGCTGCGGGCCAACGCCCAGCTGGACGCGATCGGGGTGCTCGCCGCGCTCGGCGGCGCCGTGGTGATGGCCGCCGGCATCGTCCTCTCCAAGCGCTGGGTCTCCCCCGCGCCGATGCTCGCCACCACCGGCTGGCAGCTCACGGCCGGCGGACTGCTGCTGGTGCCGGTCACGCTGCTCTCCGAGGGCGCGCCGCCGTCCCACTACACGCTCGCCAACGTGCTCGGCTACACCTACCTGTGCCTGATCGGCGCGGCCGTCACCTATGCGCTCTGGTTCCGGGGGCTGCGCGCGCTGCCGCCGACCTCGGTCTCCTTCCTCTCGCTGCTCAGCCCGGTGGTCGCCACCCTGCTCGGCTGGCTGGCGCTCGGCCAGGACCTCAGCCCGCTCCAGGCGTTCGGCGCGCTGGTCGTGCTCGGCTCACTGATCGCCGCCCAGACCCGACGGACCCGCACCGCGCCCGAGCCGGCACCCGGAACCGGGCCGGCGGACACCCCGCGGCCCGTCCGCGAGAACGCCTGACCCCGTCCCACCGACACCGTTCCCGCACCCACCGATCCCACCGTTCCCCACCACCACCGATCCCCACCACCTACAGGGAGTACCCCATGCGCATCACCGTTTTCGGCGCCACCGGCAACGTCGGCAGCCGGGTCGTGGCCGAGGCCCTGGCCCGCGGCCACCAGGTCACCGCCGTCGTACGGGACCCGGCGAAGCCGCACGGCCTGCCGTCCGCCGCCGCCCTGGTCGTCGGCGACGCCCGCGACCCCGAGGACGTCGCCCGGATCGCGGCCGGACAGGACGTGGTGATCACCGCCACCCGTCCGCTGCCCGGCAGCGAGCACGAACTGGCCGTCGCCACCAAGGGCCTGCTGGCCGGGATCGCCGGCACCGGCGTACGGCTGCTGGCCGTCGGCGGCGCGGGCAGCCTGCTCGTCCCGGGCGGCGGCGGGACCACCCTGGTCGACAGCCCCGGTTTCCCCGACGAGATCCGGCCGATCGCCCAGGCCTGCGACGAGCAGCTCGGCCTCTACCGTGCCGTCGGCCCGGACGTCGACTGGACCTACCTGAGCCCGGCCGCGCTCCTGGAACCCGGCGTGCGCACCGGCCGGTTCCGGACCGGCCACGACGACCTGCTGGTCGACGCCGAGGGCAACTCGGCGATCTCCATGGAGGACCTCGCCGTCGCGCTCCTCGACGAGGCCGAACAGCCCGTCCACCGCCGGGCCCGGTTCACCGCCGCCTACTGAGCGCTCGACCGCCTGGAGCCCCCGCCACGGCGGGGGTGCACCCAGCACCACCCCGAAGACGGTAGTGGGGATGATCGATCATCAGGCCGGGGCCGGACAGGATCGTTCCCGTGACCGAGCCTGAGACCAAGAGCAAGACCAAGACCGCAGCCCAGCACACCGAAGCCGCCCCGCCCCGCGCCCGGCACGCCCGTCGCGCCGCCCTGGCCGTGGCGGCCGCCGTCCTGGCCGGCCTGGCCGTGCCCACCACCGCGGGCGCCGCCACCGGCCGCGACCCGGGCGACGCCGCCCCGGCGCCCGCCCGCTACACCCACCAGACGTTGAACTGGCAGCCCTGCGCCCGGCAGCCCGCCCTGGACTGCGCCACCATGACCGCCCCGCGCGACTGGCACCACCCCGGTGTCGGCGCCGATCTGACCATCGCCGTCTCCCGGCACCGCGCCACCGGCCCGGCCGAGCGCAAGGGCACCCTGCTGATGGCGGCCGGCGGCCCCGGCGGCACCGGCCTGCTGCGCCCGGCCAATCTGGCCGCCGGCGCCCCGGCGGTCGCCGCCGCGTACGACATCGTCGGCTTCGACCAGCGCGGGGTCGGCGAGAGCACCAAGGCGGTCTGCCAGACCGAGGCGGAGATGCAGGAGTTCCTGGCCGGCGACTACCGCGACCAGTCCCCCGTCGCGATCGACCGAGTCATCGCCAACTCCAGGAAACTGGCAGCCAGTTGCCAGGAGCGCAGCGGCGACCTGATCCCCTACCTGACCACCGAGCAGACCGCCCGCGACATCGACCTCTTCCGCGGCCTGCTCGGCGAGCGCAAGATCGGCTACTACGGTCCTTCCTACGCCTCGATGATCGGCGCCTACTACGCGACGCTCTTCCCGCACCGGGTCGAACGGATGGTGCTGGACAGCAACATCGGCTTCGACGGCACCTGGGAGACGTACGAGCTGGGCCAGCCGATGAGCTTCCAGCGCCGCTTCGACGAGGACTTCGTGCCCTGGCTCGCGGCGCGGGACACCACTTACCACTGGGGCTCGACGCCGGAGCAGGTGCGGGCGCACTGGGAGCAGCGGCGCGCCGCGCTGCACGATTCCCCCATCGTCGAGGGCTCGGTGACGATCGGCCCGAACCAGTTGGACAGCCTCGCCATGTCGGCGATCTACCGGGCGTCCGACTTCCCGGAGCTGGCCCGGATCCTGGCCGCCGTCGACAACTGGCAGGGCCTCGACCCGGCGACCAGGGCGGCGGCCGCGAAGGTCTTCGGCAGCTACCTCTCCCCGGAGTTCCTCGCCGAGTACTTCGCCGTGACCTGCAACGACACCCCGTGGACCAGGGACCTGGACACCTGGATCGAGCGCGGCGCCGAGAACACCGCCCGCTGGCCGCTGGCCGGCGCCCGGACGCTCGCCTTCAGCGCGGTCTGCGCCGCGTGGCCGGTCGCCCCGGCGCCGGAGGTCAAGGTGACGGGCGCCCACCTGCCGACCACGCTGATGCTCAACTCGGTGCACGATCCGGCGACGTACTACGAGGCGGCGCTCGGCGCGCATCGCGCGCTGCGCGGCTCCAGGCTGGTCACCGTCACCGGGAGCGGCGACCACGGCCAGTACCCCACGTCCAACACCTGCGTCAGCGGGGTGGTCGAGCGGTACCTGCTGGACGGCGAGGCGCCCGCTCGCGACCTCACCTGCCCCTCGCCGCAGGCCGGTTGACCAACCGGGTGCTCAACTCCCGGGCCGGGACCGCAGCCTGGCCCGGAGCCAGGAGAGCCCGACCGCCAGCCCGGCGAAGCCCCCGACGGCGAGCTTGATCCCGGCCTTGGCGACGATCCAGCCGATCCACGGCACGGACCAGCCCAGCCAGTGGAACACGGCCAGCAGCACCGCCGCACCGCACACCGCCGCGAGCACGGTGACCGCGACGGCCGCGGGCCGCGAGAGCTCCCGCGGGCCGTCGGCCCGCTCCCCCGCGGTCGCGTCGTCCGCCTCGCCGGTCGGGCTCTTCACCATCTCGTTCGTGTCCCCCACAGTCATGGGGTGATCATACGCGTCAGCGGCAGGCGTGGTGGGTGTCGCCGAGGTGCTCGCCGGTCTCGCCGTCGGGGAAGCTGACGGCCAGGGTGACGCGGTACTCGTGGACGTCCTCCCGGTGGCCCGGCACCCGCGCCCAGGCCAGCGAGTGCACCTCGGCCTCGGGGGCCTGCCGGCACCAGGCGGCGGCCTCCTCCAGGACGGTGGCGGCCGACCGCCCGGTGCACACCACGGCGGTGTAGGCGGCGACCGCGACGTCCCCACCGGTGCGACGGGCGCGCGACACCGCCCGGACGGCCGCGGCGGCCTGGGTCAGGTCACGGGCCAGGTCGTCCACCACCCGAGGGGGCGCCGGCAGGACGACCGCTCCCTCGGCGAGGGTCTCCGGCAGGTTCGCGCTCACGGTCTGGACCTCCATCCGCATCATCACGCGGCACAGCATGCCGGGCGGTGATTCCTGGCATGCCCACTTTCACCAGAACGTCACCCGTCCAGGGCCGAGTCGGGGCGGCGCCCTGGCGCCCCGGCGCCCGCCCTGGTAGGGGGCGCCGGGCCGGGCGCCCGACGTTCCGGCAGGTCAGGAGGGCGGGCGGTGGGCGCCGCCGGGGAGCCCGAAACACCGCGCACGCACCACCCCTGTGCTCCGAACCGCCGTTCCGGCGCCCGGGAGCGCCCGTCCCACCGCGGTGGACCTTCAGTCAACTTTCGTCACCGAAAGGTGAGTTGGCACTGGACGGCGGAAGGGGGGCGGCCGGCGACGGGGCCCCGGAACGGCGCGGCACCCGGCCGCACCCCCGCTGAAGTGCCGAGTTAACCCCTCGGAGGGCCCCGGTCGGCCTCCCGGTCACCCTGTCCCTGTCAGATCGTCGTGATACTAATCGTCCCGGCGGCGGGCCCGGCCCTCGGCCGGACGGGCACGATGACGACAGCTCAACCGTTCCGGGATGGTCCGGGCGGCGACGGGGAGGGGTAGCGGATGACGGTGCGGATCGGCAAGGCCGAGGGCGGACGGAAGCTCCGGATCGGCAAGCGGCTCACGGGCACGGCGGCGGCCTTCGTCGCACTGGCCGCGCTGACCGGTTCTCAGGTGACGGGCATCGGGCTCGCCCCGGTCGCGGTCGCCGACGCCGGTCCGGCGAACGGCGCCGACGGCCAGGGCGTCGGCCGTTCCCTGCCCGACGGCAGCCCCTCGACGGACGTCCCCGGCACCTTCGGCACCGGCATCCCGGCCGACGGCGGCGGCACCGTCCAGCTCCCGCAGCCGCCCGGCACGCTGCCCGGCCTGCCCTCGGCCGGCCCGTTCGCGGCCACCGGCCCCGCACTGCCCGCCACCGTCCTCGCCGCCTACCGCCGGGCCGAGGCCTCGCTGGCGCAGCGTTCGCCGGGCTGCCACCTGCCCTGGCAACTGCTCGCCGCGATCGGCCAGGTCGAGTCCGGCCAGGCCAACGGCGGCCGGGTGGACGCCGCCGGCACGACCCTGACGCCGATCCTCGGCCCGGCGCTGGACGGCAACGGCTTCGCCGCGATATCCGACACCGACGGCGGCCGCTACGACGGCGACTCCCGCTGGGACCGCGCCGTCGGGCCGATGCAGTTCATCCCGTCCACCTGGGCCTCCTGGGGCGTGGACGCCAACGGCGACGGCAAGGCCGACCCGAACAACGTCTTCGACGCCGCCGAGACGGCCGGCCGCTACCTGTGCGCGGGCGGCCGCGACCTCGCCGACCCGGCGCAGCTCGACCGGGCGGTGCTCAGCTACAACAACTCGGGCGAGTACCTGCGGACGGTGCGCAACTGGATGGCGCACTACGGCAGCGGCACGGTGACCACCGTCCCGAACCGCCCCGGGTCCCCGGTCCCGCCCATCTCGCTGCCCACGCCGAACCCGCCGGGGCTCCCGAGCCTCCCCGGGGGCGGTGGCCCGACCACGACCGCGCCCAGTACGGACCCGCAGCCGACCGTACCGGTCACGCCCGCCCCGGAGCAGTCGCCGAGCGCCCAGCCGACGATGACCCCGAGCGCCACCGCCACGCCCACGCCCGGCGGTTCGGCCTCGCCCTCCGCGACGCCGACGACCACCCCGAGCGGCGGCACCTCCCCGACGGCGACCCCGACCGGCACGCCCACGGGCACCCCGACCGGCACGCCCACGGGCACCCCGACCGGTACGCCCACCACCTGCCCGGACCCGTCGGCCACGCCCACCGGCACGCCCACCCCGACGGGCTCCCCGTCGCCGACCGCCACGCCCACCGGCACCCCGACGGCAACGCCCCTCCCGGGCTGCCCCACCCCCGGCCCGACCGCGACCCAGACCCCGGGGGCGGCCGCCGGCACCACCCCCGGCTCCGCGTTCTCGCCGTCGGCGGCCCCGACGAAGTGACCCGAGGGGCGCGGTTACTTCCCCGGAAACGCCCCCCACCGCACGGGACCGACGGCCCCGCCCCGGCAT
>NZ_JBSHBN010000053.1:0-11377 GCF_053612025.1 Kitasatospora sp. NPDC054768 | reverse complement strand
GTTCCCCTTGCGCCCGTGGGGCGCCCCCTACTTTGTGACCCGTGGGGCGGGTTTGTTACCGGCTACCCGCCCCCCACGGCTCGTCACGGACGGCCCCGCCCCGGCTTGTCGCGACCTCCCGGCCTCGTCCCGGCCCCCGGAGTCGAACACCGAGCAGCACCGACCGACCGTCGGCAGCGGCTCCCCGGCGCGGGGGTGGATCTCCACCGGGCCGGTGAGCGCGGTCTTCCCGCCGCAGAACGCACCCCGTGCCGACGCTCCGCGCCGGGCCGACCCGCTACCGCGTACCGGCCGCGCGGTGCTCGCGCCAGCGGCCGAGCATCCCGTGCAGCTCGTCGATCATGAACTCGAAGAAGGCTGCGCTCTCCGCCAGCCGATCCCCCGCCACGGTGCCGGCGCCGACGGTGGCCTCGCCGTCGCGCAGCACCCGGATCCAGCGCAGCATGATCTCGTCGCGCCGGGTCAGCGACTCGAACCAGACGTCGTTGAGCACCCGGTAGCGGTCCCGCCGGGAGCCGGGCTCGCGCTCCTTGGCGACCAGGCCGACCTGGATCAGGTAGCGCATCGCGCCGGACACGGCCGCCGGGCTGATCCGCAGCCGTTCGGAGAGTTCGGCGGAGGTGAGCACTCCGCTCTCCTCCGCCATCAGGCAGGAGAAGATCCGGGACGGCATCCGGCCCATGCCCGCGACCACCAGCTCCGCGGCGAAGCGCTCGACGAAGTCCGACAGCGCCTTGTCCTCGCGCTCCTCCTCGGGCTCCCCCGGCCCCTTCGTTCCCTGCACCACCCTGAGCCCCTTTCCGGTGATCACTCGTCCCTGTCGAACTTTAACGCTTCCCAATATTCACGTTTTTCTGAAATTACGATAGCTTCACAACCATGACCAAGGCCATCACCCTGTCCGGCCTCCGCAAGACCTTCGGCCGGACCACCGCGCTGGACGGCCTCGACCTCACCGTCGAGACCGGCGAGGTCCACGGCTTCCTCGGGCCCAACGGATCCGGGAAGTCCACGACCATCCGCGTCCTGCTCGGCCTGCTGCGCGCCGACGGCGGCAGCGCCCGCATGCTCGGCAAGGACCCGTGGCACGACGCCGTCGAGCTGCACCGCCGCCTCGCCCACGTGCCCGGCGACGTCGAGCTCTGGCCCAACCTCACCGGCGGCGAGGCCATCGACCTGCTCTCCCGGCTGCGCGGCCGGCTCGACCGCCGCCGCCGCGACGAGCTGATCGAGCGCTTCGCCCTCGACCCGACCAAGAAGGGCCGCAGCTACTCCAAGGGCAACCGGCAGAAGGTCGCCATCGTCGCCGCGCTCGCCTCCGACGCCGAGTTGCTGCTGCTCGACGAGCCGACCTCCGGCCTCGACCCGCTGATGGAGGTGGTCTTCCAGGACGTCGTGCGCCGGGCCAAGGAGGACGGCCGCACCGTCCTGCTCTCCAGCCACATCCTGGACGAGGTGGAGAAGCTGGGCGACCGGGTCAGCATCGTCCGGCACGGCCGGGTCGTGCAGAGCGGCTCCCTCGACGAGCTGCGCCACCTCACCCGCACCACCGTCGAGGCCCGGACCCTGCGCCCGGTCCCCGGACTGGAGGCGCTGACCGGCGTGCACGGCCTGCACACCGAGGGCGACCGGGTCCGGTTCGCCGTGGACGGCGCCCAACTCGACGCCGCGGTACGGCTCCTGAGCGCGGCCGGACTGCGCGGCCTGCTCAGCCACCCGCCCACGCTGGAGGAGCTCATGCTGCGCCACTACGGCGACGAGCCGGCCGCCGACGGGCACCGCGCCGACGGCGAGGCCCTGCGATGACCGCCACCGCCGCCGAACCGGCCACCGGCCGCGCCGCCGCCCCTCGCCGCACGGCGACCCGCACCACCCTGGCCGGCACCACCGCGCTGCTCCGCTTCGCCCTGCGCCGCGACCGGCTGCGGCTGTCCGCCTGGGTGCTCGGCCTCTGGCTGGTCACCCTGTCCACCGCCAACAGCGTCCACACCCTCTACCCGACCGCCGCCGACCGCGCCTCCATCGCCCACGGCTCGGACAACCCGGCGATGCTCGCGATGAGCGGACCGGCCCACTACCTGGCCGACTACACCTGGGGCGCCATGCTCGGCCACCGGATGCTCGGTCTGCTGGCCGTCCTGGCCGGGCTGCTGAGCGTCCTCACCGTCACCCGGCACACCCGGGCCGAGGAGGAGAGCGGCCGCGCCGAACTGCTCCGCTCGGCCGCCGTCGGCCGGCACGCCCCGCTCGCCGCCGCCCTGGCCACCGCCGCCGTCGCCGACCTCGCGCTCGGCCTGCTGCTCGCGGCCGGCCTGCCCGCGCTGGGCGTCCCCGGCCTCACCGCCGGCGGATCGGCGCTGTACGGCGCCGCGACCGCCCTCGCCGGGCTGCTGTTCGCCGCGGTGGCCGCCGTCACCGTCCAGCTCGGTGCGCACGCCCGGACCGCCTCCGGGCTCGCCCTCGCCGTGCTCGGCGGCGCGTACGCGCTGCGCGCCGCCGGGGACGCCGGTTCGGGCGCGCTCTCCTGGGCCTCCCCGATCGGCTGGCTGCAGCGCAGCTACCCCTTCGTGGACGACCGCTGGTGGCCGCTGCTGCCCGCGCTCGCCCTGACCGCCGCGACCGCCGCCGCCGGGTTCGCGCTCAGCAGCCGCCGCGACCACGGCGCCGGCCTGCGCGCCGCCCGTCCCGGCCCCGCCACCGGCGGCCCGGCCCTGGGCACCCCGTTCGGCCTGGCGCTGCGCCTGCACCGCGGTCTGTTCGGCGGCTTCGCGGCCGCCCTGCTGCTGGTCGGCGCGATGTACGGTTCGCTGCTCGGCGACGCCGACTCGATGCTGGGGGACGTCGACCGGATCCGGGAGGCGCTGGAGCGGCTCGGCGGACACACCCTCGCCGACTCCTACGCCGCGCTGACCATGCTGGTGGTCGCCGTGCTCGGCGGCGTCCACGCGGTGCTGGCCACGCTGCGCCCGCGTGCCGAGGAGAGCGCCGGACGGACGGTGCCGGTGCTGGCCACCGGCGTGTCACGGTCGGCCTGGCTGGGCGGGCACCTGGCGGCGGCCCTGCTGGGCTCCACCGCCGTCCTGCTGGCGGCGGGCGTGGGCTTCGGCCTGGCCGGGGCGCTGTCCAGCGGCGACGGGGGCGCGTTCCTGCGGCTGACCGGCGCGGCACTGGCCTTCGCGCCGGCCCAGTGGGTGACGGTGGGTTTCGCCGCCGCGGTGTACGGCTGGCTGCCCCGGGCCGCGCCGCTGGCCTGGCTGGTGCCCGGGTACGCCTTCGTGATCGGCTACCTGGGCCCGCTGCTCGACCTCCCCGCGGGCCTGGAGCGGCTCTCCCCGTACGGCCGGGTGCCCCGGCTCCCGGCGGCCGCGATGGACTGGACGCCGCTCGCCGTGCTCACCCTGGTCGCGGCCGCCCTGATCGCCCTGGCCCTGGTCGGGTTCCGGCGCCGCGACATCGACTGACGCCGGGGCGCCGGAACCCGCCACGGGCGATCAGAGGTGCTTGACCAGCTCCGGCATCAGGTCCTGGAAGGTACGCCCACTGGCCGGCTGGCCGATCGCGGCCATCTGCCAGCCGGTCTCCGTGCGCTGCACCTTGGCCATGATCTGCGCGGTGTACGGGCCGCCGCCGGTGAGCGTGTAGCGCGCCAGCTCGACGCCGGTGGTCTCGTCCACGAGCCGGCAGAACGCCGCCTCGACCTCCTGAAAGGTCTGCCCGGTGAAGGAGTTGACGGTGAAGACGATCTGGTCGACCTCGGCGGAGACGGTGGTCAGGTTGACCGTGATCGACTCGTCGTCGGTCGCGTCGCCCGCGCCGCCGACCAGGTTGTCCCCGCTGTGCCGGACCGAACCGTCGTTGCTGTTGAGGTGTTGGAAGAACACCACGTCCACCGGTCGCCCCTGGGCGAACAGCACCGCCGAGGCGTCCAGGTCGATCTCCCGGCCGGCGGCGAGCAGCTTGGCGAGGAAGCCCTTGCGCTCCGCCGCCTTCCAGCCGAGGCCCATCCGGACCAGGCTCAGCTGCCCACCCCCCGGCTTCTCCAGGCTGATCTTCTGCCCCTTGGCCAGCGAAACGCTCATCGCGTCCTCCTCCGTTCTGCCACCGTCCGTGCCGCGAATCTACAGCACTGTAGAGAATTTATGATCATCGACGGTGCCCTGCGAGCACCTGTACCCCGTACTCCCCCGGACCTCACCCCGACAACGGTCCGCACACTGAGGGAACCGGCGGTCCGACGTCTGGCGTAACCGTGGACCGCGACCGGACGGCCGGGGCGGCACACGGTCTAGGGTCGGCCCCGGGACGGCGCCCGGCAGCACCGACGCGCCGTCCACGCGCCGATCGCGGTGCCCACGCCTCACCGTGCCCACGACGGAGAAGTACCCACGACTCGCAGTGCTCACGACCGTTCCCGGGCCGTGCCGACGCGCGCCGCCCGCTCTCGCTGGGGGGACCACCATGCCCGAGCAGCACGAAGGAACCGAACGGCACGACGGAACCGGACAGCACGCAACACCGCAGCGACCGGAGGGACCCCGCCTCGGCCGGCGCCGGCTGCTCCGGGCCGGCCTCGGCGCCGGCGGCGCGCTGGCCACCGTCCGGCTGCTGCCCGGCGGCACGGCCTGGGCCGCCCCGGCACCGGACAGCGACTTCGGCACGGCGCAGTACGACGGCCTCTGGCCGTCCTCCCACGCCGGGCTGCGCGCCGGAGCCGCCGCGCAGACCTGGCCGGACTGGGCCCGCTACGCCCGCATCGCCGACGGCACCTTCAACGAGCCCGCCGACATGCAGAGCGCCGTGGACGCCCTCAAGGCGCAGGAGGTCAGCGTCATCGAGCTGGACACCCTGCTCTCCGACTGGCTCACCGACGCCCAGTTCGCCGCCCACATGGCCGAGGTGAAGCAGTTCACCGGCCTGGCCCACGCGGCCGGCCTCAAGGTCGTCATGTACTACCCGTCGCTGGAGCTGATCTCCCCCGGCGGGGAGAAGGGCCGCTCCTTCTACAAGAACGACCAGGGCAAGAACTGGGTCCAGCGCGACCTCGCCGGCAAGCCCAACGTGTTCTACGGCAGCGTGGTGGTCTGGGTCGACCCGGGCGACGAGAGCGTCTGGCTCAGCCCCAACTCGCCCTGGCGGGACTACTACCTCAAGCGGATCAAGGGCGTGGCCGCGACCGGTGTGGACGGCATCTGGCCGGACGTCCCGATCTACTTCGACGGCGTGCTCTCCTGGTGCGACGCCTCCACCTGGGGCGCGGCCGCGTTCAAGGCCGACACCGGCCTCGCCCTGCCCAAGGCCGCGAACTTCGCCGACCCGGTCTTCCGCCGCTACGTCGAGTGGCGCCACCGCAACCTGCTCCGGTTCCAGCTGGACATCGCCGACGCCGGCCGCTCGGTCAACCCCGACCTGGTCACCTTCGTCGAGACCGTGTCGATGGACTACCGCTACGCCACCTCGATCGGCCTGGACGGCGGCTACCTGCGCCAGGCCCCCGGCGCCGTCGGCCAGGTCTGGGAGGTGGACATCCTCGGCAACTACGACGGCATGCGGCACGCCACCGCCGCCGACTGGGTCTGCCTGATCTCCATGTACAAGTACGCCCGCGCCGCCAGCGGCACCAAGCCGGCCTGGGCGTTCTCCTACGGCTGGCAGGCCGACGACGCCTCGCTGGTGATGTCCCAGCTGATCGCGGCCGGCTGCAACCCGTACGAGGTGAAGACCCCGTTCAAGAACGACACCGTGGACGCCGCGATGCGCACCCGGATGTACCGCTTCGTGCGCACCAACCAGACCAGGCTCTACGACCCGGTGTCGATCGCGCGGGTCGGCGTCTACCACTCCGCGCCGTCCCGGGACTACGTGTCCCCCGGCGAGGGCAACGGGATGTACGTCAACGCCACGGCCCCGGCCGGGATCGCCGACTGGTGGGGCGGCGACGACCCGGAGATGAGCTGCGCCTCGCTGCCCTGGCTCGGTGAGTTCCGGGGCACCGTCAAGGCGCTGGTCTACGCCCACGTCCCGTTCGACACGGTGCCCAGCCCCGGCCTGACCGCCGACGACCTGGCCCGGTTCAAGGTCCTGCTGCTGCCCAACCTCCAGGCGGTCTCGGACGCCGAGGCGGCGCTGCTGCGCGGGTTCGTCGCGGCCGGCGGGACGATCGTGATCACCGGCCCGGCACCCACCGCGCTCGACGAACTGGGCGGACAGCGCAGCGAGTTCGCGCTCTCGGACGTGCTCGGCCTGCGCAGGGCCGACCCGTTGCCCGCCACCAGGCAGAACTCCTACGGCAGCGGCAGCTGTTGGTACGTCAAGGCGCTGCCCGGGCTGAGCTACCTCACCAGGACCGACCAGGCCTCGGCCGACCAACTGCTCACCGCCGTCCGCCAGTCCGCCCCGCCGGAGGTCACCCTGGCCGGGGACCGCCGGATCTTCCTGGACGCCCGACGGCTCGGCACCGACACCGTCGTCCACCTGGTGAACTTCACCAACTTCGGCGACACCCCGGCGGCGTTCCGCAGCGCGCCCGCCAACTGCACGCTCTCCTGGGCCCTCCCGGCCGGGGCGAGCGTCTCCGCCGTCACCGTCGCGAGTCCGGACGGCACCGACCCGGCGCCCAAGGCCGTCCCGTACACCGTCACCGGCGGGACGGTCAGCGTGCCGCTGACCGTCGCGCAGTACTCGGTGGTGACGATCACCGTCGGCTGACGGACACCGGGCCGGGCGCCGGGATGCGCCAGAGGGCGGCGGGGCCGGCCTCGCCGCCCGGGGCGGACTCGAAGGCGATCCACCGCCCGTCCGGGGACCAGCTCGGCGCGCCGTCGTAGGCGCCGTCGTCGCGGGTCACCCGGACGGGAGTGCCGCCGGCCGCCTCCAGCACGAAGACCTGGGCGTTCGGCAGGTCGCCCAGGGTGGAGGAGAAGACCAGGTAGCGGCCGTCCGGGGACCAGCTCGGGTCGGTGTGCTCGCCCGGCGCCCCGGTGACCCGCCGCAGTCCGCCGCCGTCCGGGTCCACCGTCCACAGCGACCAGTCCTCGCGGCCCGCGCTCCGCCGCTGGAAGACGATCCGGTCGCCCGTCGGGGACCAGTTCGGCTGCCGGTTGTCGGTGCCGGTGCCCCGGCCGTCCACCAGCAGGACGGGAGCGCCGCCGCCGCGGCGGACCTTCCAGAGCGAGTCCTGTTGTTCGGCCGCGTCGCCCGGCACGGCGGCGTGCTCCGGCTCCCGGCTCTGCTGGAAGACGATCCACTCGCCGCCCGGGGAGAAACTCGGCTCGCTGTAGCCACTGCCGTCGGCGTGCCCGGTCACCCGCTCGGGGGCGCCGCCCGGCCGCATCAGCCAGATCTCGTCGTGCCCGGACTCCCGGTCGGTGGCGAAGGCGATGGCGTCGGCGGCCGCGTTCCAGCTGGCGCCCGGGAGGTTGACGGCCGCCCGGTCGGGGTCCGCCAGCACCGTGCGCGGGGCGCCGCCGTCCAGTGACAGGACGCCGAGGGCGGCGGCGCCCTTGTTGTAGCCCCCGCTGAACTCGGTCAGCAGGACGGAGCGGCCGTCCGGGGAGAAGGCCGGGTTCTGCGCGCTGCGGCCGCCCCCGGCGCGGTAGAGCAGCTGGGCGCCGTCGGCGCGACGCTCGGCACCGGCCGGGGGCGCACTGCCCGAGGGCGCGGCCACCGAGGGCACGGCGGCCGAGGGCGGGCCGGTCGGCGACACGCCGGCCGGTCCGGGCCCCGGCCGCTCCTCGTCGGCGGAGCCGGAGCCCGGACCCGCACCACCGCAACCGGTCAGCAGCAACGCGGCGGCCACGGTCGCCGGAAGCACGCGAATCCTCATGGCTCACACGCTAGTTGACGCCTCGTCAGCCGTCGTACGCCGCCGGGCGGACCGGGCTCCGCCGGACGGCAGGTGCCGCCGGCCTCCCCGAGGGCCGGCGGCCGGGAGTCACCCGGCGCCGCGCTCCAGCCGCACCAGCGCGTCCACCGCGACCCGTCCGCCCGCGCCGGCCTCACCGCCCTTGCGCCCGGGCTCGCCGCCGACCGTACGGTGCACCCGCTCGGCCCGGACGGGGCGCAGCCCGCGGTCGGCGAGGTCGGCCAGGACGTCCTCGGGGGTGAAGAGCACGGCCGGGTCCTGCGGGCCGCCGACGCCCTCGGTGAGGTTGCTCAGGTCGTGCCCGATGACGAGCAGGGTGCCGCCGGGGGCGAGCGCGTCGGCGGCGCGGCGCAGAGCGGCCCGGCGGCCCGAGGCCGGGATCTGGAGGTAGGCGACCAGGACGAGGTCGTAGCCGGCGGCGGGGGCCTCGAAGGCGCGGGCGTCGCCGTGGCGCCAGGTGAGCCGGTCGGCGACCTCGTCGGGCAGGTCGGCGGTGAGCCGTTCGGCGCGCTCCAGGGCGACGGCGGAGAAGTCCAGTCCGGTGACCTCCCAGCCCTGGGCGGCCAGCCAGATGGCGTTGCGGCCCTCTCCGGCGGCGAGGTCGAGGGCGTGGCCGGGGGTGCGGCCGGTCAGTTCACGGACCACCCACTGGTTGGGCGCCGTGCCCCACACCAGCTCGCTCGCGGCGTAGCGGTCGTCCCAGTCCTGGCTGTCCATCGCGCCTCCTGCGTTCGACGGGCCTGCTCGTACCGGCCAACCTACCGGGCCCGCGCCACCCCGGCCGCCGCTGTCCGGGGCCGCCGCCGCCGGGGCCGGAGGCGGTCCAGCGGGCGGACACCCTTGACGGCGAATATTGGTCCAGTCCAATCTGTTCAGTCGTGACGTGCACGGGCCGACCGCCCGTCGTGTCCGCGCACCGCTCGTCAGCACGTGTCACCAGCCCGCGCGCCCCCACCGCGCCCGGGCCGGCTCCCCTCGGCCCGTCCGGGCCACCGCACCGCCGGAACCCCCACACATCCGGAGGACCCACCGCATGCACGATCGCGTCATGCCCGCACGGCCCGCCAACCCCGCCGGGGAGCGTGCCGGCCGCCGGGCCGCCCAGCGCAGACGGGCCACCGCGCTGGCCCTGGCCGCCACCCTGACCACCAGCGGCGCCGCCATCGCCCTGACCTTCGGCTCCGCCTCGGCCGCCCCGGTCAACCTGCTGGCCAACGGCGACTTCGAGACCGGCACCCTGGCCGGCTGGACCTGCTCCAACGGGTCCGTCGTCACCACCCCGGTGCACGGCGGGAGCCGCGCGCTCAGCGGCGCCGCCTCGGCCGCCGACACCGCGCAGTGCCAGCAGACCGTCGCCGTCCAGCCGAACACCACGTACACCCTGGCCGGCTGGGTCCAGGGCAGCTACGTCTACCTGGGCGCCACCGGTACCGGCGTCAACTCCTCGGTGTGGACGCCGGGCGGGACCGGCTGGAACCAGCTGAGCACCACCTTCACCACCGGTGCCACCACGACCTCCGTCACGGTCTTCACCCACGGCTGGTACGGCACCGGCACGTACTACGCGGACGACCTCACCCTGACCGGCCCGGCCGGGCCCACCGCGACCGCCAGCCCCACGGCCACCACCAGTCCGACCGCCACGGCCACCACCAGTCCGACCGCCACGGCCAGCCCGACCGCGACCGCGAGCCCCACGGCGACCGGCAGCCCGACCGCCACCGGCAGCCCGACGGCGACCAACAGCCCGACCGGCACCCCCACGACCACCACCCCGACCCCGACGGCCACCGCGAGCGGCCCGGCCGGGGACGGCAAGGTCACCACCCCGACCGGCTTCGCGGTCACCAGGACGACGTCCAACGCGGTGGTGCTCACCTGGCAGCCCTCCACCCTCACCAGCGGTGACGGCGCCGTCGCCTACAAGGTGTGGTCCAACGGCCAGCTCGTTGCCACCTCGATGGGCACCTCCGTCGCGGTCAGCTCGCTGCTGCCGGGCAAGAGCTACACCTTCAGCGTCCAGGGCTACTCCGGCAGCCACGCCTCCGCCCAGTCCGCCCCGGTGAGCACCACGACCGCGGCCGCCCCGGCCCAGCAGCCGGTCCGCTCGGCCTACTTCGACCAGTGGGGCGTCTACGAGAACGCGTACAACGCGAAGAACGTCGACACCAGCGGCGCGGCGGCCAAGCTGGACGTCGTCCACTACGCGTTCGCCAACATCGACCCCACGAAGTTCACCTGCTTCCAGGCGGTGAAGGCCTCCGACTCGGCCAACGAGTCCAACCCGAACGCCGGTGACGGCGCGGGCGACGCCTACGCCGACTACCAGGCCGACTACGGCGCCGGCACCAGTGTGGACGGCAGCAGCGACACCTGGGAGCAGCCGCTCAAGGGCAACTTCAACCAGCTCCGGCAGCTGAAGGCCAAGTACCCGAACCTGCGCCTCACCATCTCGATCGGCGGCTGGACGTACTCCAAGTACTTCTCCGACGCGGCGGCCACCGACTCCTCCCGCAAGGCCTTCGTCTCCTCCTGCGTCGACATGTTCCTCAAGGGGAACCTGCCGACCGGCGTGGCCGGTGACGCCTCCGGCGGCCCGGCCTCGGCGGCGGGCCTCTTCGACGGCGTCGACCTCGACTGGGAGTACCCGGGCTCGGCCGGCGGCCACACCGGCAACCACTACTCCGCGGCCGACAAGCAGAACTACACCCTGCTGCTCAAGGAGTTCCGCACCCAGCTGGACGCCCTCGGCGCCGCCCAGGGCAAGCGGTACCTGCTGACCGCCGCGCTGCCCAGCGGCCAGGACAAGGTCGCCCAGCTGGAGACCGACAAGATCGGCGCCTACCTGGACTACGCCGACGTGATGTCCTACGACATGCACGGCGCGTGGGACGCCACCGGCCCGACCAACCACCAGGACCCGCTGCACGACAGCCCGGCCGACCCGACCACACCGATCACCCCGGGCACCCGCAAGTACAACGTGGACACCACGATCGCCGCGTACACCACCGGCCTGCCCGAGTACGGCATCCCCGGCGGCTTC
Organism: Kitasatospora sp. NPDC054768; assembly: GCF_053612025.1. Classification (NCBI taxonomy): domain Bacteria; kingdom Bacillati; phylum Actinomycetota; class Actinomycetes; order Kitasatosporales; family Streptomycetaceae; genus Kitasatospora; species Kitasatospora sp. NPDC054768. The sequence continues at coordinate 470 of NZ_JBSHBN010000053.1, read as the reverse complement.
CCGGCGAACAAGATCGTGCTGGGCATCCCGTTCTACTGGCGCGGCTGGACCGGCGTCCCGGCCGGCTCCAACTACGGCCTGTACCAGAGCGCGACCGGCCCGACGGCGAAGAAGCCGCTGAGCCAGGAGGCCGGCCTGGCCGCCTGGAAGGAGCTCAACCCGACCGCGGCGCAGACCCACTGGGACCCGGTCACCGGGAGCAGCTGGGTCTACGACGGCACCAACTTCTGGACCGGCGACACTCCGCAGGCCGTCCAGGCGCGCGGGGCCTACGCCAAGAGCAAGGGCCTGGGCGGGCTGTTCGCCTTCTCCCTGGAGAACGACGACGCCTCCGGCACGATGCTCAACTCGATGGACAGCAGCCTGCGCTGACGCTCCGTCGGCCATGAGCGCATGAGTGCATGAGCGGCGGCCCCCGCGGAAACACCGCGCGGGCCCTCCGAGCCACCCGGCCGAGACCCCCCCAGAGT
>NZ_JBSHBN010000052.1:1820-54954 GCF_053612025.1 Kitasatospora sp. NPDC054768 | reverse complement strand
GTCCTCGTCCCACCCGGGCGAGGACCCGGGGCCACGGGGCCGCTCGGGAGGGTTACACGGGGAAGGGCCAGGTCGGGCACCACGGCCAGACGATCTGGCCGGGGAGCGGCGGGCCCCACGGCGGGCAGGCCGGGAGGGGCGCCGGGGTGGACGGGGCGGAGGTCCACAGGACCTTGCCGTTCAGGACGACCGCGATCGCGCCCTCGTTGTAGATGGCCAGCTCGGCGCCCGGGCGGCCGCCCGTCTGGCTGTTCCACAGCGGCGTGTTGGCGGCGGAGTACACGACGAGGTTGCCGTCGCCCTGCATGACCAGCACGTTGCCGTCGGGCATGGCGCCGGGGGCCACCCAGACCGGCTTGTTGTCGCGGTAGAGCACGACGTTGCCGTCGCCCTGCATGGCGAACATGACCCGGCCGTCCGGCGAGTACCAGGCCTGGTTGCGGGAGATCGCGGTGTTGCCCGGGATGCGGGTGGGCGTGGACAGCGCCGCGACCGCGGCGGGCGCGGCGGCGGGCGCCTGGGCGACCGAGGGGGCGGCCGGGGACGGCGCTGCCGCGGCGGCGTGGGCGGCCCCGGCGGTGAGGGTGGCGAACCCGACGGCGGCGACGGCCGCCAGGGCGGCGGCCCGGGTACGGAGAGTGGTCATGGCAGGCTTGGGATCCTTCCGGACGGGGACGGCGAGCCACGGGGGCCGCCGTTCTGACGGCGCGTCATCCTGGTCCTGCGCGCCGGGCGCCCAGGCTATGGCGGCCGTCCCGGGAGGCTGCGGCAGATCGACCGGCAGCTTCCCGGCACCCCCTCGGGTCCCGGTGGCGCCCCTCCGCCCCTTGCGTGCCGACGGCTCCCGGCGGTCCCTCACGTCCCACCGGCCTCCCGCCACCCCTCGCGTCCCGCCCCGTGGAGCCGCTCCGGGCGGTGCCTCAGACCGCCGGCTTCCGGGAGGCGGCCGACTCGCCGGTGAGGAGCGCCGTGATCTCCTCGGCGAGGTGCGGGCCGAGCTCGCCCCAGCCCTCCTTGTAGCCGTAGACACCGGCGAGGGTGCGGGCCTCGTAGTCGCCGTTCATGATCTCGAAGTCGTCGGCCGTGATGAGTGCCGGGTGGGCGACGCCAACGGCCGCCGAGACCTTCATCAGCTCCTTGCGCAGGGTTCGCAGGTAGGAGGCGGCCCGGTCGGCCTTCGAGGCCGGGTCGATGCCGCGGGCCAGCCACGGGTTCTGGGTGGCGATGCCGGTGGGGCACTTGTCGGTGTGGCACTTCTGGGCCTGGATGCAGCCGATCGACAGCATCGCCTCACGGGCCACATTGATCATGTCGACGCCCAGGGCGAAGGCGACGGCGGCGTTCTCGGGCAGGCCGAGCTTGCCGGAACCGATGAAGGTCAGCTCGTCGGTCAGCCCCAGCTCGGCGAAGGTGCCGTAGACCCGGGAGAAGCCCATTCGGAACGGCAGCGACACCGAGTCGGCGAACATCCGCGGCGCCGCCCCGGTGCCGCCCTCGCCGCCGTCGATCGTCACGAAGTCGACCCCGCGGTCGCCGCGCGCCATCAGCGAGGCCAGCTCCTGCCAGAAGCCCATCTCGCCCACCGCGCTCTTGACCCCGACCGGCAGACCGGTCTCGGTGGCGAGCAGTTCGACGAAGTCGAGCATCGAGTCGACGTCGCCGAACGCGGAGTGCCGCGACGGCGAGGCGCAGTCCTGGCCCTCCGGGATGCCGCGGATCCCGGCGATCTCGGCCGTCACCTTCGCGCCCGGCAGCATCCCGCCCAGCCCCGGCTTGGCGCCCTGGGAGAGCTTGATCTCTATCGCCTTGACGGGCGCGCCGGCGACCACCTCCTTGAGCTTGTCGAGGTTGAAGGTGCCGTCCTCGTTGCGGCAGCCGAAGTACGCCGTGCCGAGCTGGAGGACGAGGTCACCGCCGTTGCGGTGGTACGGCGAGAGGCCGCCCTCCCCCGTGTTGTGCATCGCGCCCGCGAGCGCCGCCCCCTTGTTGAGCGCCGTGACGGCCGCGCCGGAGAGCGACCCGAAGCTCATCGCCGAGATGTTCACCACGCTCGCCGGCCGGAAGGCCTTGGCGCGCCCGCGCGGCCCGCCCAGCACCTTGGCCGAGGGCAGCGGGGCCTGCGGGTCGTGCGCGTCGGGCAGCGTGCCGGCGAAGGTGCGCTGCTTCAGGTAGGCGTGCCCCTGGACGTGCTCGACGTCGACCTCGGTGCCGAACCCGAAGTAGTTGTTCTCCTCCTTCGCCGACGCGTAGATCCACGTGCGCTGGTCACGGCTGAACGGGCGCTCCTCCTCGTTGGAGGTCACGATGTACTGCCGCAGCTCCGGCCCGATCGTCTCCAGCAGGTACCGGGCGTGCCCGACCACCGGGAAGTTCCGGAGCAGCGCGTGCCGCTTCTGCACGAGGTCGCGGGCCGCCAGGAGGGCCACCGCTGTGGCGGCGGCCGCGCCGATCTTCCGGGCTTGCATGGACGTTCCTCCTCGATGGACGGCTCCACCGCCGGGCGGTGGAGCCGTCGTGTCGTACGGGGTGCGGGACGGCGGGGACACGGCCAACCGGGCAGCAGCTCCGTCGAAGAATGCGACATGATGGTAAAAGGCCGCGCCGAACCTCCTGCGACCAGGGGGTGTCAGCGCGCCTTCCCGGGCGACGACGGCACGCTGGCTAGCGTGGTGCCTCCACCCGATGCCCGGTCCCGAGGAGACCCGCCATGGCCAAGATCGCTCTGTACGGCGCCACCGGCATGATCGGCAGCCGCATCCTGCGCGAGGCGCTGGACCGCGGCCACCACGTCACGGCCGTCGTCCGCGACCCCGGGAGGCTCACCGAGAAGCGGCCCGGCCTCACCGTCACCACCGGCGACGTCCTGGACCCCGCTTCGGTGACCGCCGCGGCCCGGGGCCAGGACGTGGTCGTCAGCGCCGTCGGCGGCAGTGACGGGCCCGGTCACCTCGCCACCATCGCGCCCTCCGCCGAGTCCCTGGTGGCCGGGCTGCGTTCGCTGGACGGAAAGGCCCCGCGGCTGATCACCGTCAACGGCGCCGGTTCGCTGCGCACACCCGACGGAAAGCAGGTGTGGGACGCCGAAGGACTGCCCGAGCCCCTGCTGCAGATCATGCACGCCCACGGCGACGCCCTCGACTTCTACCGCTCCGTCCACGACGTCCGCTGGACCTGCCTCAGCCCCGCCGGACAGATCGAGCCCGGCGAGCGCACCGGCACCTACCGCACCGCCCTCGACGACCTGGTCGTGGACTCCGAGGGCAGGAGCCGAATCTCCGCCGAGGACTACGCGGTGGCCCTCGTCGACGAGATCGAGCAGCGGAACCACGTCGGCGAACGCTTCGCCGTCGGCGACTGAACCCCGCGCTCCGCCGGCGGTATCCGACCGGTGGCGGCGAGAGCGGGTCGGGCCGAGGTGCGGGCGCACCGGGAACCCCTCCCCCGCCGTCTGCGCGCCTGTACGATCTCCTCACCGGAGCGGCCGGTGAAGCTCCGCTTCTCCACCGCTCCAGCGGACTTCACCGGTTCGGCGTTCTCGCCCGGGTCGGGGACGAGCCCCTGAGGAGCAGAGCGGATGACCACGCCCGAGACCTTCGCGGTCTTCTCCTCCTCCCTCGGCACCCTCGCACCGGCCCCGGTCGGGGCGGCGGCGCCGGGTGGGGGGCCGGCCGTGCCGCCCTGGCTGGCGCAGGTGTCGGAGGCGCTGTTCGAGGGCATGGACGCCGACGCGGCGCGGGCCTGGGCACGCCGTGTGCGCCGGGAGATGGAGCGGCTGAACGGCAGGGTGCCCTTCAGCGTGGTCCACGACTGGTACCGCTCCGCCGTCGGGCCGGTGCTGACCGAGGCGAGCGCACGGCGCGGCGGGTCCGTCGCGCAGCACCAGCGCGTCCAGGCGCTGCACGCGGACGCCCTGGGCGGCGGTCGGGTCGACGAGGGCACGTGGCGCGCGGCGCTCGAACCGGAGCTGCGAGAGCTCTTCCACCACGCGTACCCGTACGCCGAGGCCTACGCCGCGGCCGCGGCCGCCGCCGGCTCCTACGCGCTGGCGAACGGCTACGACGCGGCCGAGGCCGCCCAGTACGGCGAGACCTACGCGGAGCTCAACACCACGGCCAACGTGCGGGCCCATGCCGACGCGAACGCCCTGGCCAACGCGGCCGCCGTGGCGGCCGCGTACGCGGCGGCGGACCCCGCCGCCTACGCCGCGACCTGGCCGTCCGCCCAGGTCCGCGCGGTGGTGCTGGTGCACGCCGACCGGCGGGACGAGCGCGGCGAGCGCGCCACCTGGGCGCGGCTGGCCGACGGCCTCGCCGCCTGCCTGGCCCGCGCGGAAGCCGCCTGACCCGGAGCTGAGCCCGGCACCCGGGCTCAGCTCCGGGCGCGGACCGGGCGCGGACCGGATCAGCCCTTGAGCGGCCCGCCGTTGATCGCGACCCGGCGACCGTAGCGGGTGTGCGGGTGGTAGTCGTACGTGGCGTGGTGCTGGACGCAGCGGTTGTCCCAGAACACCAGCGTGTTGGGGCTCCAGCGGATGCGGCAGCTCAGCAGGGGCCGCTGGGCGGGCAGCGCGCAGAGCAGGTCGAGCAGGGCCCGGCTCTCGTCGGGCGACAGCTGGGGGATGCGCGCGGTGTAGGCCTTGTTGACGTAGAGGATCCTGCGGTCGGTGTCGGGGTGCCGCACCACCAGGGGGTGTTCGCTCTTGGGAATCACGTACCCCTCGGGCGGGGTGTAGCCCTGGAAGGCGACGAGGCCGTCGTGGATCGCGGTCAGGCCGTCGAGCAGCTCGCGCATCGTCGGGGACAGCATCTCGTACGCCAGGTGCATGTTGGCGAACAGGGTGTCGCCGCCGCTGCCCGGTTCCGGCACCCGGGTGATGTGGAGCATCGACCCGAGCGAGGGTTCGGCGTCGGCGGTGCCGTCGGCGTGCCAGCCGTTGCCGGCGACGTTGTCCGCCTCGGCGCCGGTGCTGATCTCCAGGATGTACGGATCCGCGTCGACCGGGGGCGGGTTGACCGGGCGCAGTTCGCCGAAGTGCCCGGCGAAGCGCTTGTGGTCCTCGTCCGTCAGCTCCTGGTCGCGGAACACGAGGACGTGGTGGTCGAGGAACGCCTGCTTCAGTTCGGCCAGTTGATCGTCCGACAGCTCCTTCGAGAGGTCGACGCCGGAGACCTCGGCGCCGATCACCGGAGTGACCGGGTCGACCGTGACGGTCCGGTACTCCTTGGCGGGCCTGGTGGTGACGGCCCTGACCGCGTCCAGCTCGTACTGCTCCATGACCTGCTCCTGTGGTGGGGGGATTCGGTGTCGTCACAGCCCGCGTGCCAGCAGGTCCGCGAGGACCAGCCGGCCGAAGGCCAGGTTGCCGTGGATGGAGTCGTCGGCCTCGCACAGCTCGGGGCGCTGGAAGCCGTCCGGTCCGGTGGTGCGGGACCGGAGGTCGACGACCTCGACGCCGAGCGCGTCGAGCGCGCTTCGGACCGTTTCCTGCGCGGCCGTGAACACCACCGGGTCGGACTGCTCCGGCACGCGCTGCGGCGGCAGCACGGCCAGCACCCGCAGGCCGAGGCCGAGTGCGTGGCGGTAGAAGGCCAGCGCGTCGCGGACGGTGGCGCGGACGACGGCGTCGAACAGCGGCCCGGAGAGGAAGCCCGGGGCGAAACCGCCGTCGCGGCCACGGTGGAGGTGCCAGTTCTCCCGGGTGGCGACGAAGTGCGCGCTGAGGCCGAAGGTGGACACCAGGGGGACCGTGAGGTGCCCGAGGCCGTCCGCGTCCAGGCCGGCCAGGAAGCTGCGGTAGTGGGCGTCGGCCTCGGCCTTGTGGAACACCACGTCGTGCTCGCGCGGCGCGAAGAAGTCGTCGGTGAACTCGCGCCCGGCACCGATCGGGCCGCCCTGGAAGGGGATCCGGGCGGCCTTCGCGGCTCGTCCGATCGGGCCGGCGTGCGAGTCGCCGAGCAGCAGGAACCTAGCGGGGGCGGTAGTAGTCGAGGACGGCGTCGTCACAGGTGTCCACCCCCTTCGGTCCCGCGGCCGGCGTACCGGTTCGGACCGGTCGCGGATCCGCCGAGGGCCGCGACAGCCCGGCCATGAAGTGGCGCATCACGAAGTCGACGCCCTCGGAGGTCACTTCACGCAGGTTCGGCGCGTAGAACCTGCTCCGGAACGGGAGGCCGGTGATGAGTTCGTACGACGGGAAGTAGTCGACGTCGTCGAGGTCCTCGGTCAGCTGCCCGGCCACCGTCCGCAGCAGCGACTTGGAGTAGGTGTTGGCGGTGAGCGCGTGGCCGCCGGTCGCGGTCGCGGTCAGCGGAACCGGTGAGACGGTCAGCAGGACCCGCAGCCGCGGATTGGCCTCCCTGGCCAGCGCCACGGCGTCCGTCAGGTCGCGGCGGACCTCGTCGAAGGTGAACCGGTGGAGGACGTGGCGGTCCGGGTCGAAGGTGCCGCGCACGGTGCCGGGGCAGGACGGCAGGACGGTGCCGTCGGCGCGGTCCCGCCACGCCTCGGTCAGGCCCAGGGTGAAGATCAGGCAGCCGGCTTCCGTGACGGCCTCACGGATGGCGGCGAGGGTCGTCCCCCGGGCCGCCAGCATCTCCTCGGCCGAGGCGTGGCCGCCGGGTTCGACGGACGGACGGCAGGGGTCGTGGTACCTGCCCTCGTCCAGCCACGCCCCGGTGGGCGGGGTCGTGCGGCCGAAGGCCCAGGAGAGCCACTGCCGCAGCACGGCGGCGGTGTAGATGTTTCCGGTGCGGAACGAGAACACCCCGTAGTGGCGGGCCCTGCGCTCCTGCTCGGTCAGCCCTGGCGGGGCCGGCTCCGCGTCGCACCAGTTCATGCCCTGCTCCAGCAGGGCACGGCCGATGTGCGCGGCGAAGCAGGACCCCGCGGTGAGGATCGGCTCGTCCTGCCCGATCGCGAACGCGGGCGTCCAGAGGTCGTCGATGGCGAGCGGGTCCGGCTCGGCCACGGCGGAGCGCCAGAACGAGCGCGCCGGTAGTGCCTGGTAGGGGTTCACGGGGGATGGTCTCCGATGGGTCGGACGGCGGCGGTCGAAGGAGGCGCGGGTGCGGAACGGCTGAGGGGCTGGGGCTGGTGCTGGTGCGGACCGGGCCTGCGGCCGCGCCGGGCGACGCCGGACGTCACCGGGCGACGCCGGGCGCCCCCGCCGGCGGTCCGGGCCCGATGCCGCCCGGACCGCCGGTGCGGGGAGCGCGCCGGATCACGCCCGGGGGCGGTCGGCGCGATCCCCGGGCGGGTCGTCCGACGCCTCGGCGATCGCCGCCGCCACCGCGTGCACATGCGGCGGGCGGACGATGCCGTAGTGCGTCGTGTCGAGCCGGTGCCAGGTACTGGGTTCCGGGAGGTACGGGCGCCACAGCTCCCGCTGCCGCTCCGGCGCCCCCGCCCAGGGCAGCCCCTCCACCGGCCGCCCGGCCAGCCACAGCCGGCTGGGCGTGGCGCTCAGCATCGGCATCCGGTAGTCGGCCATGCTCCGCAGGTTGGCCCGGCAGCACCGGACCAGACGTTCGGCGTAGCCGTGGGCCTCGGGCCCGGCCGGCACCGACCCGCCCTGGCCGAGCTCGTGCGAGAACACCGCCTGGAGCTGCGCGTCGTCGTACCCCTGGAAGAGCCCGCCGGAACCGGGCGGCGGCGGGTCGATCAGGTGGACGCCGTGGACCGGCCGGCCGATCGCCTCCGCCTCCGCGGCCATCCCCATCACCGCCCAGGCGCCGAAGGACCAACCGGCCAGGTGCAGCCGCCGGGTGCCGTCCGCGAAGCGTGCTCGCAGGGCGGCGGCGTAGCGGCGGGCCCGCTCGGGCAGTGTCCAGTCCGCGGTCCCGGGCCGTTCCAGCGCGGGATCGGCGATCAGACAGACGGTCGGCCGGGGGCCCAGTGCCGACACCAGGGACCGGTAGGCCTGGATGTCGCCGCCGACCGGGTGCACCAGGCACAGCACGTCGGTTCCGGTGCCCTGCTGCCAGATCTCCGGAACCACGCCCTCCGTGGCGACGGCCCTGGCGGGTGTCGCCTCGGACAGCCGGGTCAGGATCTCGCTGAGGGAGACCCGGTGGCTGAGCCGTGACAGTTCCAGCTCGACATCGAAGTGACGTTTCACCAGGCCGATCAGGTCGAGCAGGGTCAGCGAGTCGGCGCCCAGGTCGTAGAGCGGGGCGTCGGGATCGATGCGGTCGAGATCCAGCCAGTCGCACAGCCGGTCGCGGAGCAGGGCGGCCGCGCCGCCGTCTGCCGTCTCGGCCGCCACGGTGCCTCCGGCGGACACCGGCGCGGTCCCGGCGGACGGCACCGTCCCAGTGGGCAGCGCAGGAGCGGGCGGCACGAGGGCCCCGGCGCCGGGCGCCGAGTAGAACGCGCGGGATGTGTGGAGGTCGGTGGTGGAGACCAGCACCTGCGGCAGTTGCAGTCCCATGGCCCGCGCGAACACCCGCTTGCCCTCGGCCACCGTCAGCCCGACCGACAGGTGCGCCCGGTGGCGTGCGTCGGCCCGCGGCGCGCGCAGCGCCATGCCGGCCTCGCTCCACACGTCCCAGTTCACGCCGAGCCGGACCGTGCTCCCGGCGTCACCGGACGACCGGTACTGGGCGAAGCCGTCGAGCAGGCTGTTGGCGGCCGCGTAGTCGAACTGGCCGACGCCGCCGAGCTCCGCCGACATCGACGAGCAGTACACCGCCACCGACGGCCGGTAGCGCTCGATCACCTGCTCGACCAGCAGGGCGCCCTGCAGCTTGGCGGCGGACGCCCGCCCCATCGCCTCGGCGTCGCGCCGGGCGATCAGCCCGCCGCTCGCCACCCCGACGGCGTGGATCACGCTGTCGAGACGGTCGGTGCGGCGGCCGATACGGGCCATCACCTCCTCGGGCGCCGACTCGGTGAGATCGGCTTCGACCAGGTCGACCCGGTCGGCCCAGGGCGTCAGCTCCTTCGGCAGCCGCGGACTCCTGGCCAGCAGCAGGACCCGGGCGCCGCCGTTCTCCAGCAGCCAGCCGGCGATGCTGCGGCCGATCCCGCCGGTGCCGCCCAGGACCAGGTGCACGCCTCCGACAGGCAGCCCGACGGGGCCCGCGCCGGCCGTGGACACCGGCAGCGTGACCTGTTCCCACCAGTGGCCCTGGCGCAGCGCCAGCCGGCGCGGAAGGGCGGCCGCGGCCGCCGGGGGCGCGGCCTCGGCCAGCAGTGCCGCCAGCGGTACGGCCCAGTGGGCGGGGTCCGCACCGGGGACGTCGACCCAGTGGCCCGCCCCGGTTCCCTCCTGAGGCGCCACCTCGGCGGCACCGGCCAGCAGGCCCGCCTCCGGCCGCTCCACCGGGCCGTCCACCGGCCTCGCCCGGTACGACAGCCACCACGGCCTCAGCCGCAGTGGCCCGGCGGCGTCGGCCACGGCCCGCAGCAGTGCGGCCGGCGTGTCCAGACAGGCCCAGCGGGCCCGGGCCAGGCTGTCCCGGCCGACCGGTCCGCCGATCCCCAGCGGCAGCGCGTGCACCCAGTCGATGCCGTCCTCGCCCGCACCCGAACCTGTGCCCGTACCCGTACCCGCCAGTGCGTCGAGCAGCCGACCGAGCGAGGCGGGGTCGGCCGGGTCGACCTCGTAGACGTCGTCGCTCCGCCGGGCGAACGCCCCGGCGGCACGGACCCGCACCACCCGGGCGTAGGCGGCCTCGAAGGCGCGGACCACCTCCGGGGGCGCCGGTCCGTCCGTGAGCAGCACCAGCGGCCGGGAGGTCCGCGAGCCGATCGCCGAGCCCGCTCGGCGCAGCCGCGCCCAGTGCGGCTGGTGCAGCCAGGCGTCCTCCGGAAGGCGCCGCGGAACGTCGGCGGCGGCCGGGCCGGCCGGGTCCGGGGCCGTCGGGACGGGGGCCGCCGGGGCGCGGGGGAAGTCGAACTCCGCCAGCTCGAAGGCCGGCGGCGGGAAGTCCCACGGTGCCTGGGCAGGGCCGGCGGGCCAGTCGATCCGCTCGCCGGACAGCCAGGCCGCGGCCGTCTCCTCGGCGGTGAGGCCTTCGCTCGAACCCGGTGCCCCTGCGCGGGCCTCCCCCGCTCCCGCGTCCGTGATCCGGCCCGCGCCGCGCAGCCAGGCCACGGCGGCGGAGGCGTCGGGGCAGACCGCTGCCAGCCGTCGGCGGCGTGCGGGACGGCCCGCCTGGAGGTGGCGCAGCACCTGCGGATAGGCGGAGGGCCGGGCCTCCAGGTAGTCGGCGATCCGGGCGGCGTCGACGCGCAGGCCCGCTTCGCTGCTGCTGGAGAGCAGCAGGCAGGGAGGCACCGGGGTGTCCGGTGCCGCGTCGCCCGCCGTCGGGCCCGCTCCGCCCACCGTCGGGCCCGCTGTGCCCGTCGTCCCGGGGGCCGGCCGGTCGCCCTCCAGGACCGCGTGGGCGTTGGTGCCACCGATCCCGAAGCTGCTCACCGCCGCGATCCTGTCCCGGTCCGCGGGCCAGGGCCGGGCCTCGGTGGGGACGTAGAACGGCGTGGGGTCGGCGCCGAGCTGCGGATTGAGGGCGTGGAAGCCGACGTTGGGCGGGATCACGCCGTGGTGGACCGCGAGCGCGGCCCGTACCAGCCCGACCACGCCGGCCGCCGCACCCAGGTGTCCTATCTGGCTCTTGACCGAGGTCAGCGCGCAGTGGCCGGACCGGTCCAGGTCGAAGGCCTGGCGCAGGGCGCCGACCTCGACCGGGTCGCCGAGCCGGGTGGCGGTGCCGTGGGCCTCGACATAGCCGAGGTCGGCGGCGCCGCGGCCGCTGCGGCGCAGGGCGGCGCGGATCACCTCGCGTTGCCCGGCGAGCGAGGGGGCGCTGTAACTCAGCTTGTCGGAGCCGTCGTTGTTCAACGCCGTGCCGGTGATCAGGGCGTAGACGGTGTCGCCGTCGCGTCGGGCCAGCCGGAGCGGCTTGAGCACCACCGTGCCGACGCCGCTCGCGCCGATGGTGCCGCTCGCGTCGTCGCTGAAGGGCCGGCAGCGACCGTCCACGGAGAAGATGTGCTGCGGCCGGTAGCGGTATCCGCCGGTCAGGGTCGGGTCGACCAGGACTCCGCCCACCAGCATCACCTCGGCGTCGCCCTGGCGCAGCATCCCGGCGGCGACGTGGACGGCCACCAGCGAACTGGCGCAGGCCGCCTGGGTGGTGAAGGCGGGCCCCGTCAGCCCCAGGTGGTAGGCCGCCTTGGTGGCGAGGAAGTCCTTGTCGTGGTGCAGGGCCAACTGGAAGCCGTCGGGCAGGCGTTCGGGGTCGGCCTCGCGGAGCATGGACTGGAAGTAGGTGCTCTCACCGGCTCCGGCGACCAGGCCGACGCGCGCACCCGACGGGTCGGCGATCCCGGCGTGTGCCAGGGCCTCGACACAGCTCATCAGCAGGTGCCGCTGCTGGGGGTCCATCAGCCGGGCCTCCTGCCGGCCGATGCCGAAGTGGTCCGGGTCGAAGTCCAGGGGGCCGTCCAACTGGCTGCGCGCCCCGACCAGGCCGTCGGCGGCGTCGAAGTGCTCGATGCCGGTGCCGCCCGTGGTGACCATCCGCCAGAACGCGGCGAGATCGGACGCGCCCGGAAGCCGTACCGCCATGCCGACGACCGCGATCGGCTCGTCCAGGGCGATCGGGCCGACGGTGGGGGCCGGCGGCGCAGCGGCGGCGGTGGAGGCCGCGGTGGCGGCGGTGGGGCCCGCGGTGGGGCCCGCGGTGGCGGTGCGTGGGGATCCGTCGTCCGCAGCCGTTGCCGACCGGTCCAGGAAGTCGGCCAGCGCCCGTACGGTGACGTGTTCGAACAGGTCGGCGACGGTGAAGCGCAGGCCCGCTTCGGTGGTGCAGCGCAGCTGGAAGCGCATCAGGCCCAGGCTGGAGGCTCCGGCGTCGAAGAAGGTCTGCCCCGGGTCGATCGCCAGGCCGGTGACCGCCTCGAACGCCTCGGTCAGCAGGGCCTCGCGCGCCGACAGGCCTGCGGCGCGGGCCGTCGGGCGGCGCAGTTCCCGCCCGGCGGAGCGCAGCGCGCCCCGGCGGTCCAGCTTGCCGCTGGGGGTCCTGGGCAGCTCCCCCATCACCCGGAAGCGGGCGATCCGGACGTGGCCGGGCAGCATCGGCGCCAGGTGCGCGGTGAGGTCCTCGACCGTGGGCGCCTCCCCACGGCATTGCAGGCAGGCCACCAGTTCCTCACCGTCGCGGACCACCACGGCGTTGACGACGTCCGGGTGCCGCAGCAGGGCCGCCTCGACCTGTCCGGGCTCCAGCCGGTGTCCGCTCAGCTTGATCTGGTCGTCGTCCCGGCCCAGGAAGTGCAGCCGGCCCTGCCGGTCGAAGCGGGCCCGGTCGCCGCTGCGGTAGCACAGGCCGAGGCCGGGCAGCTCGACGAAGCGCGCGTCGTTGAGCGCCGGGTCTCCCAGGTAGCAGCGCGCCGCCATCGTGCCGCCGATCAGCAGGGTGCCGGCGCGGCCGGGGGGAACGGGCTCGTCGGCCTCGTCGACCACCGTGAGCACGGCGTTGGCCACCGGTCGGCCGATGGCGGGACGCTCCGGCCACAGGGCCGGATCACCGTCCAGGCACAGGCTGCTCACCACGTGCGTCTCGGTCGGGCCGTAGTGGTTGAACAGCCGGGCGCCCGGCAGGCCCGCGAACCAGCGGCGGATCGCCTCGGTGCACACCAGCTGCTCGCCGGCGGTGACCACCTCCCGCAGCCGCGAGGGGTAGCGGCCCAGGTGGACGCCGTGCTCGGCGAGGAGCTGGAGTGCCACGTAGGGCATGAAGACGCGCTCCGCACCGGCCGTCTCCAGCTGCTCCAGCAGCGTGGGGGCGTCCTGCCGCCAGCCGGGCCGGACCAGGTGCAGGCAGCCGCCGCCGCACAGCGTCCCGAAGACCTCCTGGAAGGACACGTCGAAGGAGAGCATGGAGAACTGCTGGGTGGCCGCCGGGGCCGCCAGTCCTCCCGACTCCGCCTGCCACTGCAGCAGGTTGCACAGGGTGCGGTCGGACACCTGCACGCCCTTGGGGACACCGGTGGAGCCCGAGGTGAACAGGGTGTAGAGCGGTCGGGCGCCGCGGTGCGCCGGGGCGGCGGGTGCGGTGGGCGCGGCGGCGGGCGCGGCCGCCGCGGTGGCGGGTGACAGCACCACCGGATGGCGAGCGACGCGGCCCGGGTCGACCGCGTCGAACTCCGGGTCACCGCCCGGGGGCAGCAGCACGCACAGCGGCTCCACCTGGTCCAGCACCTGGCGGCGCAGGGCCGGTGGATAGGACGGGTCGAGCGGCACGATGGTCACGTTGAGCCTGGCCAGCGCCAGCAGCGCCACCACGTGCTCGACCGACGGCCCCAGGTGCAGCGCGACGCAGCACGGACGGTCGTCCCCGTCCGGCAGCGGGTGGTCGGCCCGCAGCTCGGCGGCGAGCGCCGCCGCGTGGGCGTCGAGTTCGGCGTAGCTCACCGGTCGGCCGTCGGACATCAGGGCCGGTGCGTCGGGGGTGCGGGCGACCTGCCGGGCGAAGCCCTCGGCCACCGTCGTCCAGGCCGGCACCGTCGGGGCGCCGCGACCGGGTTGCGGCAGTCCGCGGCGGTAGGGTGCCGCGAGCTCGGCCGGGGTCGCCGTCCCGCCCTCGGCCAGCAGGTCGAGAGCCCGCCGGAACAGGCCCGCCATCGCCGCCACCTCGGCGGCGTCGAAGCGGTCGTCGGCGTACTCCCACAGGCAGTCGAGACCGCCCTCGCGCTCGACCACGGACAGCGTCATCGGGCACTTGGCCTCGGCCGGGGCCCACCACAGCGGGCGGGCGGCGCAGCCGGGCAGGGCCAGCGCACCGAAGTCGGTGTTCTCCAGGACGAACAGGTAGTCGAACGGGGAGTCGCCCCGGGCCGGCTCCCGGTCGGCCAGGACGTCGGCCAGCGCCACGTCCTGGCGGTCCAGCACCCGGCGGGCTTCGGCGCCCTGGCGCAGCAGCTGGCCGCGCAGCTCCTCGCGGGGCGCGACGGCCTGCGGCAGCAGCACGGTGTTGGCGAACATGCCGACGCTGCCCTCGAACTCCTGGACCGGCCGGTTGGCCACCGGTGCGGCGATCCGCGGCCTGGCCGCGCCGGTCACCCCGTACAGGCTCCAGGCGAAGACGCCGAGCAGCAACTCGAAGCGGGTCATGCCCAGTTCGGCGCAGATCCGGTCCACGGCGGCGCGCCGCACGACGTCCAGCGAGGTGTGCAGCAGGCCGGCCCGGGAGAAGGGCGGGGCTCCGGCCCGGTCACCGGACTCGTGGTCCACCGCCTCCTCCGACCGGGCGTAGTGGGCCCGCAGTTCGGCGCGCTGGGCCAGGTAGGCGGGGCCGGCGAACCAGTCGGCCTGCCAGGCGGCGTAGTCGAGCGGGGTGGGCACCGGGGCGGTGTCCGTCCGCCGCGAGGCCTCGGCGGCGCCGCCGAGGGCGTGCCGGTAGCCGGACGACAGGTCGTTCAGCAGGACGTTGAGCGACCAGCCGTCGACCGCGATGTGGTGCAGATGGAGCAGCAGCACCCCTCCCCCGTCCTGCGGCAGCCAGCGGGCGCGCAGCATCCGGGGGCGGGCCAGGTCGAACGGCACGGCGAAGAAACGTTCCGCCATGGCGCGCGCATCGTCCTCGCCGCCGATGCCGACCACCCCCGGGCCGGGTTCGGCCCGCAGGCCGGGTTCGGTCCCCGGGCCGGGTTCGGTCCACGGGTCGTACGGGTCCCCGACCAGCTGGCGCAGGCCCTCGGGCGCGGCCTCGAAGGCGGTGCGCAGGGCCGCGTGGAGCCGCACCAGCTCCCGCAGCGAACCGCGCAACGCGTCGGTGTCGACCGGGCCGTCCAGGCGGAAGGCCAGTTCCACCGCGTAGGCCCGGGAGCGCGGCGCCCGCTGCTGCAGCAGCCACAGGCGCTGCTGCTCGCTGGTGGCGGACGCCGAACGTGCCCGGGTGGGGGCGGGCGGCACCGGGTACGGCGAGTCGGCGGCTCCGGCCTCCGCCACCGCCCGGGCGATCCCCGCCACGTCCCCGGTCAGCACACGGGCCTGGGGCAGTTCGCAGCCCCAGCGCCGGCGCACCTCGAAGCGCAGCCGCAGCGCCTTGAGCGAGTCGCCGCCGGAGGCGATCCAGCGGTCGTCCAGCCGCAGGTCCGGCACCCCGAGCACCTCGGCCGCCAGGGCCAGCACCTCACGCTGCCGCGCGGTGACGGCCGCGGCGCCCGGACGGTCGCCCTCCGGGCCGCGCCAGGGCCGGTCACTGCGGCGCAGCAGGGCGGCCCGGTCGACCTTGCCGTTGGCGTTCAGCGGGAGCGCGTCCACGAGGTGGATGTGATGGGGCCTCATGTAGCCCGGCAGCCCGGCCGCCAGATGGCGGTCGAACTCCTCGAACGGGACCTCCTCCCCGAGTACGACGTACGCCAGCAGCTCGTTCGGGCCGTCCTCCCCGAGCCTGCGGGTGCACACGTACGCCTGCCGCACCGCCGGATGCGCGACGATCTGCCGCTCCAGCTCGCCGGGCTCGATCCGGAAGCCGCGGACCTTCACCTGGCGGTCGGCGCGTCCGACGTACTCGACCAGGCCGTCGGCGTCGGCGCGCACCAGGTCGCCGGTGCGGTAGTGCGTCGTGCGGCCGTCGTCGTACCAGGGCAGCCGGACGAACCGGCGCTCCGTCTCCTCGGGCAGCTTGCGGTAGCCGGCCGCGAGACCGGCGCCGGACAGATGGAGTTCGGCCACCTCCCCGGGCGCCGCGACCCGGTCGCCGTCCGGGGCCACCAGCACGGCCCCGGTCCGCGGCAGCACCCGTCCGATCGGCACCAGGTCCCCGTCGAAGTCGCGCGGGATCGGGTGGCACAGCGCGAAGGTGGTGGCCTCGGTGGGGCCGTAGACGTTGTGCAGCCGGGTGGGGGCCGCCGCGTTGTGCCGGTACCAGCGGCGGATCAGCCGGGCGTTGAGCTGCTCGCCCCCGACCAGCAGCTGTCCGACCCCGGCGAAGCAGGACGGCTCCGTGTCCACCACCGCGTTGAACAGGGCCACCGTGACGAAGGCCGTGTCGATGCGCTCCCGCAGCAGGGCGGCGGCCAGCCGGTGCGGCGTCTGAACGGCCTCGTCACCGAGGACGACGCAGCAGCCGCCGGTCAGCAGCGGCACCCAGACCTCGAAGCTCAAGGCGTCGAACGCCGGATTGGACAGGCACGAGTAGCGGGCTCCCTGCTCGATGCGGATGTACCCCGGGCTCGCCAGCCGCAGGATGCCGGCGTCCCGCACCTCGACTCCCTTGGGGCGGCCGGTCGTGCCCGAGGTGTAGAAGAGGAAGGAGACCGGCGCCCCGGTGAAGACCGCCTCCCGGTCGCCCGGTCCGGCCGCGAGCAGCGCCGCCGCCTCCAGCGGGCGCACCCGACCCGGCAGGTCGTCGGGTGCCGTCCCGCCGTGGACCACGGCCACGCTGGACGAGTCCGTCAGGATGTGGCGTCGGCGTTCCGCCGGGCTCTGCGCGTCCAGCGGGACGACCAGGGCGCCGAGCCGCAGGACGCCCAGCATGACGCAGACCAGCTGCCAGGAGCGCGGCAGGCAGACCGCCACCGCCTCACCGGGGCGGACGCCGGCACGGCGCAACCCGTGGGCCACCGCCGCGGCGGCGGCCTCCAGGCCCGTGTAGTCCAGCCGGACGTCGCCGTCGACCAGCGCGACGGCCCGGGGGGTGCGCAGGGCCTGCTCGTGCACCGCCAGGGCGAGGCCGGTGGCCGTGGGCGTGACGGGGGCTGCGCTCACGGCGCTCTCGGCGGGCATCAGGCCTCCCCGGCGGGCGCGGCGGACGCGGCGGACGCGGCGGACGGTTGTCCGGGTACGGGTTCGGCCGGGGCGGGCGGGGGCACCGGATGGCGGTCCAGCTCGGCCGCGATCAGCTCGGCGATCCGGGGCACCGCCGCGCTCTCCAGCAGGTCCCAGTGGCCGCCGGCGACCGGCTCGACCAGCAGGCCGCCGCCGGCGCGCCGCTGCCAGAACGCGCGTACGGCATGCGCCAGTTGCTCCTCCTGTTCCCGGTTCGCGTTCCCGCCGGCCGATGCGTCCCCGGCGGCCTCGACCAGCACCAGCCGGGCCGGTGAGGGCGGCGTCCGGTAGTCGCGGGCGGTCATCCGGTTGTGGTTGTAGATGCGGAAGTACCGGTCGACCTGCTCGTCCTCGATCCCCGGGTACATCCCGTTGAACCTGATGAGCTTGTCGCGGAATTCGGCCATCGGCACGGGCTCGATCGAGGCGAGCTGCTCCGTGTCCTCGGTTCCGTGGGTGTCGAGCAGCACCACGCTGAACCGGGTGTGCCCGGCCTGGGCCAGTCGGCGCCCCATCTCGTGGGCGACCAGGCCGCCGTAGGAGAGACCGCACAGCACCAGCGCCTCGTCCGGACGGGGGTCGACCAGTGCCAGGTACTGCTCCGCCATGGCCTCGACCGTGGGCAGTGGTGTCTCCCCGGGGTTGATCCCGGGCGACTGCACCCCGAGGACGCCGACCCGGTCGGGAAGCGCCGCGGCCAGCGGCAGGTAGCAGAAGGCGGTACCGCCGGCCGGATGGACGCAGACCACCCGCTGTCGTCCGTCCCCCCGGCGGAACTCGACCAGGTTGCCGTCCGGTGCGCCCGACGCCCCCGCCCGGAGCCGTTCGGCCAGGGCCTCGATGGTCGGGTTCTGCACGAGATCGCGGATCGGCAGGGTCTCGCCGAACTCCTCACGGACGGCCAGGGCCACCTTGATGGCGGATATCGACGTGCCGCCCAGATCGAAGAAGTTGTCGGATATCCCGATGCCGGGGTGGAGCAGCACCCGCCGCCAGATGCCGTGCAGCGTCATCTCCACGTGGTCCCGCGGGCTCGCCGTGTTGACCCGGGCACGGGTCGCGGAGCGGGCCGCGTCCAGCAGCGCGGCGCGGTCCGGCTTGCCGCTGCGGTTGAGCGGCAGCCGCGGCAGTTCCACGAAGAGCGCGGGGATCATGTAGTCCGGCAGCCGCCGCGCCAGGGCGGCACGCCACTCGTGCGGTCGGCGCGGCTCCGCGTCGCCCCGGCCCAGGCCCGCTACCAGGCGCAGCTCGCCCGCGGCGTCGCGGTCGGCCAGCACCACCGCCTCCCGCACGCCGGGGAGGGCCAGCAGCGCGGCCTCGATCTCCCCCGGCTCGATCCGGAAGCCGCGCAGTTTGACCTGGTCGTCGCCGCGACCGAGGTACTGGGCGTTGCCGTCCGGAAGCCAGCGGGCGAGGTCCCCGGTGCGGTACAGGCGTTCACCGGGCGCGAAGGGGTCGTCGACGAAGCGCTCGGCGGTCAGGTCCGGACGGTGCAGGTAGCCCCGGGCCAGGCTCGCCCCACCGAGGAAGACCTCGCCGGTCACCCCGGTCGGCACCGGCCGGAGCCGCCGGTCGAGCAGGTAGAGGCGGGTGTTGTCGAGGGGGCGGCCGATCGGGCACGGCCGGTCCAGCGGCCGCGGGTCGGTGTAGGCGGTGCTGTACAGGGTGGCCTCGGTGGGCCCGTAGCCGTAGCAGACGCGCAGGCCGGGCAGCGCCTGCTGGATGCGGTGCAGCGCCTTCT
Organism: Kitasatospora sp. NPDC054768; assembly: GCF_053612025.1. Taxonomy (NCBI): domain Bacteria; kingdom Bacillati; phylum Actinomycetota; class Actinomycetes; order Kitasatosporales; family Streptomycetaceae; genus Kitasatospora; species Kitasatospora sp. NPDC054768. The sequence goes on along the minus strand of NZ_JBSHBN010000052.1, from coordinate 36,433 downwards.
CCGGGAGGGACTCCACCCCGGTCAGCAGCTGACGGAGCACCAGCCCGTCCAGGCGCGCCTCGGGGTCCTCGTCGATCCACGTGACGTAGGACGGCGGCAGGAAGGCCTGCACGACGCGGTGCTCGCGCATCCAGCCCAGCAGTTCCTCCGGGTCGCCGCGCAGCTCGTCGGGGACCAGGTGCAGCACGGCGCCGGTGGTGAGCGGCATCAGCAACTCGTGCACCGAGGCGTCGAATCCGATGCTCGACCAGGCGGAGGCCGCCTCGCCGGGGGTGGCCCCGAAGCGCGCCAGCCAGGTGTCGAAGAGGTTGAGGACGCTGCCGTGGGTCACCGCCACGCCCTTGGGGCGGCCGGTGGAACCGGAGGTGTGGATGACATAGGCGAGCTGCGACGGCCCGACGGTGATCCCCGGTGCGTCGTCGCGCTCCGCCTCGGCCTCGACCGCCCGCACCGGCTGCCAGCCCCCGGGCGGCACGTCGGCGTCGCTGAGCACCAGGGCCGGCGCCGCGTCCTCGACCATCGCGGCCAGCCGCTCGACCGGCTGCCCCGGGTCCAGCGGCAGGTAGGCGGCGCCGGCCTTGAGGATGCCGAGGACGCCCACCACCAGCTCGGTCGAGCGCCCGGCGTGCAGGCCGACCACCTGGTCCGGGCCGACGCCGCGGGCGATCAGCGCGTGCGCCAGCCGGTTGGCGCGGCGGTCGAGCGCGGCGTAGTCGAGCCGCTCCCCTGCCCGGACCAGGGCCGGACCGGTGGGGCGGGTTCGGACCTGGGCCTGGAAGCGCTCGACCAACCCGGCCGGGGCGGCAGCGGCGGGCGTCACCGACCCGTCGGCGCGGTCGTCCGGGTCGTCCCGGTCGTTCTGGCAGGTGCCGTCGTCCCGGTGGGCCCGGTCGGCGCCGCTCCACTCCGACAGCACCCGGCGGCGCTCCTCCTCGTCCATGAGTTCCAGCTCGTCCACGCCCAGGTCGGGCCGGTCGACCAGCTGGGCCAGTACCCGGAGCAGATAGCCCGCGTAGCGCTCGGCCGTCGGGTGGTCGAACAGCGCGACGGCGTAGTCCAGATGGCCGACCACCCGGCCGTCGTCCTCCTCCGCCAGCGACAGGGCCAGGTCGAACTTGGCCCCGGCGTACGGGATGCCGAGCGGCTCGACCTCGATCCCGGCCAGGTCCAGCAGGCCCTTCCGGGAGGGCTGCCAGGCGACCATGGTCTGGAACAGCGGGGTGTGGGCGGTGCTGCGCGGCGGGTTGATCAGCTCCACCACCTGCTCGAACGGCAGGTCCTGGTGCTTCAGGGCGGCCCGCAGCGCGCCGCGCACCTGCTTCAGCACGGCCGACCCGGTCGGCGAGTCCGCCAGGTCGACCCGCACGGCCAGGGAGTTGACGAAGAATCCGATCAGGTCGGAGAAGGTGCCGCGGCGGCGGTTCGCCGTCGGGACGCCGACGACGATGTCGGTCTGCCCGGTCAGCCGCGACAGCACCACGGACCAGCCGGCCAGCACGGCCGTGAACAGGGTCCCACCCTGCCGGCGCGCGAGCGACGTGAGGGCGGTGCCGAGTTCCCCGTCGATGGAGAGCGGCACCCGGCCGCCGCGGTGGTCCTGCTCCGGCGGGCGGGGGCGGTCGGTGGGCAGTTCGAGCAGGGCCGGGGCGCCGGCGAGGGCTTCCCTCCAGTGGGCGGCCTGCACCGCCGGTTCGTCCCCGCACGCCCACTCCCGCTGCCAACGGGTGTAGTCGGCGTACTGCAGGGGCAGCGGCGTCAGCGGGGAGTGCGCGCCGTCACGGAAGGCCGTGTACAGCGTTCCGAGTTCGCGCAGCATCACGGTCATGGACCAGCCGTCGAAGACCGCGTGGTGCAGGGTCAGCAGCAGCACGTGGTGCTGCTCGGCCAGGACGATCAGACGGCCGCGCGCCAGCGGGCCGCGGCTCAGGTCGAAGGGCGTGTCGGACTCCGCGCGCTGTAGGGCGGTGACGCGCGCCCCGGCGTCCGGGAGCCCGGTCAGGTCGTCCACCGCGAGGGTGTAGCCGGAGTCGGGCGGACCGATCAGCTGGTGGAGGCCGTCTCCGCCGGCGACCAGCCGGGTGCGCAGGACCTCGTGCCGGGAGACCAGTTCGTCGAGCGCACGGGCGAGCACCGCCCGGTCGAGGGTTCCGCGCAGGGTGAAGGCCAGGGTCTCGTTGTACGCGGCGTTGGCGCCGTCCAGCTGGGACAGCGCCCAGAGCCGTTGCTGTCCCGGCGCGGGCTCCGGGAGCCGGACCCCGGCCGCCGCCGGGGTGTCGGCCCCGCGCGCGGGACGCGTGTCCGCCTGGTCGGTGGTGGTGCCGTGGGGCTCGTACGTCTCCGACAAGGCCAGACCTTTCCTGGGGGAGGGTCGTTGCAGGGATCGACGGCGCGGTGGCGGTTCGTGGGGGGAGCGGCCGGTGACCCCGGTGGTACGGATCGGATCGCCTGGGCCGAGGCCCCCGATCGGATCGCTCGGGTCGCTTCGAACGCGCGCGGAACCCCGGGGTGACGGACGGTCGGCATCCGTTGGAGCTCGGGCGGTCCAGGGCGGCCCACAAGGGTGCCCGTGAAGCCGGCGATGACGACGTGCAGTGGATCAACGCCTCTGGATGCATAGTTAAGATGACTAATTCGGCCGGGGCAAGAGCCTGGATCTTCTTCCCCTGCCCGTCCGCGCGCCCACCGTCACCGGAGCACGCCGGTCCGTCACCGGAGCACGCCGCCCGTCCATCGCGTTGCCCGCACGAGCCGCGATCAAGGATGATGCTCCGCCGTGACGTATCTCGTCCTCGGCCTGCTGGGCATGCTCGCCTTCGCCGCCGTCCTCAGGTTCCGCAGGAACAGGGCCCGGAACTGGGCCCGGACCGAGTTCGACGCGCCCACGTACGGCATGGCCCCCCGCGACCGGCTCGACCCGGGCCGCGCCGGTCCGCCACCGCCCCCGCACCTGCGCCAGGAGTCCCTGGCGATGGCCGAGGCGGCCTGGGCCGGGGACTGGAGGCCGGCCGCCGCGTACGTCGAGGCCGCCGGGCAGGACTGGGACGAGCGCTGGTACCGGCTCGACCTGGCACCGCGGCCCCGGCCGTGCGCGGCTCACCACCCCGCACCGCCTGCAACTCCGACCGCCTCGCTCCCCCGCCACGAAGCCCGGGCGCCTACCAGGTCCGGGCGAACGGATGTGGCGACTTCTTCGGTTCACCATCCCGGGCGGGGAATTCATGAAAGGAAAGTTCCCTGGTCACAAGGGGTGCGAGACGGCCCGGCCGGTGGGGTGCGCACGTCATTTCAATGACGTGTTCCCGATTGAGCCGAGGGCAGGACGAGGAATTCGCCCCTCGCTCACGTGAATCGCGCAAGTCCCTTCCGTTCCCGGATTGAATCTGACAGCATCGTCCGCTATCCGGTGACCGAAGGCCGGTGATCACTGCGCCGGTGCGCCCCCAGGGTGCCCGTCCGCAGCCGACGTCCCCGGACCGGATCGACGAGTGGGACGGAATGCGGCCGGGGCGGCGCAACCGGGGAGGAACGTGATGCTCGGCTTCGTCGTGGGCAGGCTGCGCCACGTGGAGGAGAAGTGACCGCCCAGGCCGGCACCCGCGTGCCCACCCGCGACTCCGCCCAGCGCCCACCGCGCTGGGTCCGCACCAGGCTGCGGGCGAACCCGCTGTCCGCGCTGCTCATGGCGGCCCTCGCGTTCGTCACCGTCTTCCTGGCGGCGGCCTTCCCCCGCCTCGCGGACCGGGGCGCGGACACGGCACTCCAGGACTTCGTCAGCGGGAAGGGCCCCAACCAGACCAGCCTGCAGACCACTTCCAGGACCAGGGACGACGACAACGCCCTCGAGCTCGACCGGGTGCAGCGGCAGCTGATCGAACAGGTCGGCCGGCGGCTGACGCCGGCCCAGCCGGGGCAGGCCTACGGTGCCCGCGCCCTGGGCGACCACTCCATGGCCAATCCGGGGTACGCCCACCTCTCGGACAAGGAGCCCTACCCGGTCCTCAGCCTGCTCCACCTGCACGACCTGGCCGCCCGGGCCACCCTCACCGACGGCACCTGGCCGACCCCCGGCGCCGTCGGCGGTCCGCTGCCGATCGTGGTCAGCGAGAAGGCCGCCGAGACCATCCGCATCAAGCTCGGTGACGTCATCGACAACGGCGTCGAGAGCTCCGGCGCCAGGCGGACCACCGTGGTGGTCGGCCTCTACCGGGTCAACGACCCCCAGGACCCCTTCTGGGACGACCTCGGCTGCCCGGCCCGCGCCTGCCTGAACACCAAGGCCGACCACGAGCACTGGACGACCAGCGGGTTCGTCGACGGCGGCAGCCTGCCCGCGCTGGTCCGCTGGGGTTCGACCGCCGAGAACTTCTGGCGGCTGCCCGTCGACCCCGCCTCGCTGCACGCCGACCGGATCGACCGCACCCGCGACATCATCAGATCCTTCCTGACCGGGCGCGACGCCACCGCCCTCCTCGACGCGACCGGACGCACCGACCTGCAGACCGTCTCCGGCCTGCCCGACGTCCTCACCCGGGCGGACGAGCGCTACCGGGCCTCGCTGCCGCTCAGCGCGATCGGCCCGGCCGGCGTCGCGGGCGTCGCCACCGTGGTGCTGTTCCTGGCCGCCGCGCTCACCACCGACCGGCGCGCCGCCGAGATCCGGCTGCTCCGGGCTCGCGGCGGTTCCCTCGCCGGGGTGCTGCGACGGCTGATCGGCGAGGGTGCGGTCACCGTCCTGCCCGCCGCCGTGCTCGCCACGGCCCTCGCCCTGGTGCTGCTGCCCACCCCCCGGTGGGACCGCGCGGTGTCGGCCGCCCTGGTCGCGGCCCTGATCGCGCTGCTGGCCTTTCCGGTTCGCGCGGCCCTGCTGTGGTCCCGTCGACGGCCGGCCGGCGGCCGCCGCCGACTGGTCGGCGAACTCGCCGTCCTGGCGGTCACCGCCGCGGCCGTGGCGGAGGTCCGGCGCCGGGGTGTCGGCCACCCCGGGGCCGGGGTGGACCCGCTGCTGGTCGCCGCGCCGCTCCTGCTCGCCGTCACCGGCGGACTGCTGCTGGCCAGGATCGAGCCGGTGGTGGTCGGCCGGCTGGCCACCCTCGCCGGCCGGGGCCGCGGCCCGATCGGCTTCCTCGGCCTCGCCCGGGCCGCCCGCGACGGCTCGGGCCGCCGCAAGCCCTCCGTGCTGCCGCTGCTCGCCCTGCTGATCGCCGTCACCACGACCGGCTTCGGCGCCACCGTGCTCGACACCGTCGACCACGTGCGGACCCGCGCCGCGCGCATCGCCACGGGCGGGGACATCGGCGTCGCCCTCCCGGACTACGCCACCCTGACCGAGCCGTTCACCGAGGCCGCCGCCGCCCTGCCGGGCGTCCGGGCCTCGACCGCGGCCTGGATCGAGCCCAGAGCCCGCTTCTTCGCCACCGACCGGGACTACACCGAGGCCGACCTGGTGGTGGTGGCCGACCCGGCGGCGTACGCCGAGATCGCCCGGGCCCTCGGGGTCGGCGGGTTCGATCCGGCGAGGCTGGCCGGGACGTCCGGCGGCGGCCGGGACACCCCGGTGCCCGCCCTGGTCAGCCGCGACCTGGCCGAACGCCTGGCCGCAGGGCCGTCCCGGGTGCGCACGCCCAACGGCAACGACCTGCACCTCGCCGTCGCCGGGACCGTCGGCGCCACCCCCGCACTGCCGGACCCGGGCAAGCCGTTCGTCGTCGTTCCCGCCGGCCCCACCTGGGAACGACTGCCGGACACCAGGCGGGTCAACACGTGGTTCGCCGTCGGCGACGTCGACCCCGACCGGGTCAGGACGGTCCTGCGGGACAACAGCGGGGACCGGCCGGTCGGTCTGGCCAAGCTGATCGCGGACGACGCCACCGCCGTCGGCAAGGACACCCACGGCCTGCCCTCGGGATACACCGTGCACAGCAGCCGGGAGACCGCCGCCGCGCTCGGCGACGACCCGCTGCAGCACGCCGCCGGGCGGCTGTTCCGGTACGCGGCCGCCGCCGGAGCCGGATTCGCCCTGCTCGCCGTCCTGCTGACGCTCTTCCGGGCCGCACCCGACCGCACCGCCGTGCTCGCCCGGCTGCGCACCATGGGCATGCGGCCGCGGCAGGGGCTGGCACTGATCATGACCGAGGCGCTGCCGCAGACCCTGGCCGCGGCCGTCGGCGGCGGCCTGGTCGCACTGGCGGCGGTCGCCCTGCTGGGCGGGGCCTTCGACATCTCGACGCTGGTCGGCGCCACGGTCGGGGACGTCGTCGTCCCCGTGCTGACGCCGGTGCTGCTGCCCACCGCGGGCCTGGCCCTGCTGGTCGGGCTCGGGGTGGTGGTGGAGACGCTGGTCGCCGGCCGGCGCCGGATCGCCACCGAACTGCGGGCGGGTGAGCAGTCGTGACACCGGGAGCAGCCGGGACCCCCGGTCGGTGTCCCGGTCCCCCCGGTCCCCCCGGTCCCCCCGGTCCCCGGGGGGCCGGGAGCCGGGCCGCCGGACGCGGGGGTGCCGCGGTCAGTACTCGTTCTTGACGACGAAGAACGAGCCGCGGATGACACCGGCGAGCTTCGACTTCTGCCGGGCGAACTTGAAACGGGAGGCGAGCTCCTCCGGGATCTCCATCCCCTCGGAGAGCTTGAACCCGACCGCCCGCTTCTTGGCGTCGTCGACGGTGTACATCACGTTGATCGACAGCCCGCTCTCGTAGAAGACATAGGCCATGCGGATGTTCTCGACCTGAAAGGCCGTGGCCTCCAGCGGGCGGGAGGCGATGACGATGTCCCGTTCCTCCTTGAGGATCCGGTGCACCCAGTCGACGGCCTCCTGGGCGTCGCCGGCCGGCTCCACCGTGAAGACGTGGTCGTACTTGTTCCTGAAATAGCGGGCCTCGTTCGCCCGCAGACCGGCCAGCGCCTCCGCGACGGGTGAAGACTCCAGACCGACGGTCGAGACGGTGTCGAAATCCACGGTGTAGGTCATGGCGGGTTCTTCCTCGTCGGCGTCGGTGGACGGCGGACGCCCCGGCACCCGCGCCGGAACGAGTGCCTGCCTCGTCCCGCGTCCCACGTCCCGCTCCGAGCGCTGGTCGCCGTGGACCGGGATGCCGTCGGCTCCCGCCAGTATGCGGGCCCGGTGGGGCTGGTTCCAGGTCCTGAAGGTGGTGTCGCGCCCGGTGAAGCCGTTCTCCGATCTGCCGGGACGGTGCGGCCGAGGTGCCGGAGGCCGCAGCGGACGTCCGTCGCACCGTTGCTCGACGCCGCCCTGGTTCCCGTCACCGTCACGGGTCACCAGGTGACAGGCAACGCGTCGAGACCGTAGACCTCGTTGTTGACGCGGTAGGGCACGTCCTCGGCGGGACACGCGAGCGCGAGACCGGGCAGTCGCCGCAGGAGCGCGGGCACCGCGATCCGCAGTTCGGCGCGGGCCAGCGGCGCGCCGAGGCAGTGGTGCGGGCCGTGCCCGAAGGCCAGGTGCGACACGGGTGTGCGTGCGATGTCGAAGCGGTCCATCCCGGCGCCGAGCGCCGGGTCGCGGTTGGCCACCGGCAGTTGACAGACGACCTGGTCACCGGCCTTGATCGGCACGCCGCCGATCTCGGTGTCGCACCGCGCGGTCCGGGCCAGCGCGGTGCTGGACACGGACAGGTACCGCAGCAGTTCCTCGACGGCGGTGTCGATCACCGGATCGGCCTCAGGAGCGTCGCGCAACCGGTCGGCCTGCTCCGGGTGCGACAGCAGGGCGAGCACGCCCAGGCCGATCGTGTTGGACACCGTGACGTGGCCGGCGAGCAGCAGCAACTCGCAGACGCCCACCAGTTCGGAGTCCGACACCGCGCCGCCGTGGTCCCGGACGAGCGTGCCGATCATCCCGTCGTCCGGGCTGCGCCGCTTCTCCGCCACCAGGGAGGCCATGTACGCGTGCGATTCCCGGCCGGCCACGAGCCGTTCCTCGATGGGGAGCCCGAGATCCAGCGTGGTACGGGACCAGCGGTGGAACCGCCCCTGGTCGGGGTCGGGAACGCCGAGCATCGCGCAGATCACCCCGAGCGGCAGCGGCAGGGCGAAGTCGGCCATCAGGTCCGCCGTGGGACCCCGCGATTCCATGGCGTCGATCAGCTCGCCGACCAGGGTGCGGATCATCGGCTCCAGTGAGCGGATCCGCTTCCCGGTGAACTCCGGCGTCAGGACGTGGCGCAGCCGCGTGTGCTCCGGCGGGTCCATGTTGAGGAGCTCGTTCGGCAGGACCGGAGCGCGTTGCGGGTCGTACATCGCGAACGTCTCCTGGTCGGCCAGCACGCGCCGCACGTCGGCGTGCCGGGTGACGAGCCAGTACTCACCGACCCGGTGCAGCCAGAAGTCCTGGACGCGCCGAACCCGGTCCCCGCGCTGGGCCTCACCCAGTGCCGGGCCCGGGCCGAGCCCGTCGCGACGGTAGAAGATCGAGATCGGCGGCACTTCCTGCTGCTCACTCATGGAACCTCCCGTGATCGCCCGATACCCACGTGCCGATACCGCCTTCCCGATACCCCGGTGCTCGTGCCGCTGCGCGCTTCGGCCTCGGTCCTGTGCGGCGCGCGGGGGCGCGGAGACTTCGAACCCACCCCCTCCCCCGAGCCGGAGCCGCCCCCTGCCCCTGTTCCCTCCCCGGCCGTTCCGCGGGGTGCGTCTTTTTCCGGGAACCCCTTGACAGGTATAGACCATTCCGCTTGAGTCTGGGTCAGCCCCGCACCGGCCCGCACCCCGGTCGGCCCGCCCCCCACGACGTGCCCCCACCCGCGGGGCCCGGCTCCCCTGCCCCGACGTCCCTACCTCCACGACCGTGCGGCCCCACACCGCACAAGGGGTGATCAAGTGTCCACGAAACGCCTGCTCGCACTGCTCTCCGCCGTCGCCACGGCACTGGCGGTGGTCCTGCTGCTGCCCGCGGCCAACGCCAGCGCCGCCGTCTGCGCCACGCCCTGGAACTCCTCGGCCGTCTACACCGGCGGCGCCGCCGTCTCCTACAACGGCCACAACTGGCTCGCCAAGTGGTGGACCCAGAACGAGCCGCCCAGCACCGGAGGCTCCGGCGTCTGGTCCGACCAGGGCGGCTGCGGCACCGGCCCGACGACGACCCCGACCGCCACGCCCACGTCCACCGGCACGCCGAACCCCAGCGGATTCCCGGTGAGCCAGGCCCAGTTCGACCAGATGTTCCCGAACCGGAACCCCTTCTACACCTACCAGGGCCTGATCGACGCCCTTGCCGCCTACCCCGCCTTCGCGGCCACCGGCAGCGACACCGTCCGCAAGCAGGAGGCCGCGGCCTTCCTCGCCAACGTCAACCACGAGACCGGCGCGCTGGTCTACGTGGTCGAGCAGAACACCGCCAACTACCCCCACTACTGCGACACTTCACAGCCGTACGGCTGCCCGGCCGGGCAGGCCGCGTACTACGGGCGCGGCCCGATCCAGCTGAGCTGGAACTTCAACTACAAGGCGGCCGGCGACGCCCTCGGCATCGACCTGCTGCGCAACCCCAACCTGGTGCAGACCGACCCGGCCGTCGCCTGGAAGACCGCGCTCTGGTACTGGAACACCCAGAACGGGCCGGGCACCATGACCCCCCACAACGCGATCGTCAACGGCTACGGCTTCGGCGAGACCATCCGCAGCATCAACGGCTCACTGGAGTGCAACGGCGGCAACCCCGCACAGGTGCAGAGCCGGATCAACGCCTACCAGCGCTTCACCCAACTGCTCGGCACCGTACCGGGCAACAACCTGAGCTGCTGAACACCCACGGCCCGCCCGGCACATGATCACCTGCCCGGTCCGCGAAGCCAGCGGATCGGGCAGGCCGGGGCCGCCCTCGTTGCCGGTGATCAGGCGGCCGCCGACCCGGCCTTCAAGCCATCGCCATGCTGGGCGGCGCCGCAGCTGGTTGGCTCGGGGTGCGCCAGGGGCTTTTCGTGTGTGCCGCCGCTGGCTGTTTCGCCTTCGTTCCGATTCTCCTTTCGCCGATGCGCACCATGCGGAAGTTCCCGTCGTCGCCCGACGGTGACGATGAGGCTCATGAAGGAGTTGCCGAGGCCGCCGCCAAGCGCTGAGCACCTCATTCCTGAGTGTCATTGGTGGACGTCCCCGCCCTCGACGCCGCCTTCACCGGGGTCCGCGGTCGCTCCTCACGCGCGGGACGGCCCCGGCCTCGATAGCCTGGAGGCGAGCCCGTGCACCCGTCCTCGTCCGAGGGGTTGATCGGTCATTCTCCACGCACTCGTCGGCCGGCTGGGGATCGTCGCACGGGCGTTCCCCGCCGTGTGCCGTCGGGTCGGGGTCGTCCGGGCCGTCCGGCTGGGTGCTGGTGAGCTGCTCTTCGACCTGCGCCACGGCACCGAGACCGGAATCGACGTGGCGGCCCGGCACGAGGGGGCGAGCCCCTGGATGTTCGCCGAGCTGGTGCGGGTGCTGCCCGCGGACGGTCGGCGGGTGCTGCTCGACCTCGGCTCGGGCAAGGGCCGGGCGTTGCTGCTCGCCGCGCGGCACGGCTTCCGGGAGGCGGTCGGGGTGGAGCTGTCCCCGGAGCTCTGCGCCGTGGCCCGGGCGAACCTGCGTGGACGCCGGGCCGGGGCCGGCAGTTGTCGGACCGAGGTGCACTGCGCGGACGCGGCCGGGTTCGAGGTGCCGGACCGGGTCGACACCGTCTTCCTCTTCGACCCGTTCCCCGAGGAGACGCTGCGGGCCGTCGTCGGACGGCTGACCGCCTCGCTGGAGCGGGCCCCCAGGGAGGTCCACGTCCTGTACCAGCATCCGAGGCTCGCCCGGGTGCTGACGGAGGCGGGGTTCGCCCCGGTCTACCGGATCGGCTCCGAGGGGATGGTGCTGCGCCGCGACGGCCGGGCCGACGGGGCGGCGGCTCCGGCTTCCGGCGCCGCGTACAGGCGGGACAGGAAGTCGTAGAGCAGCAGTTCCTGTGCCCGGGCGGCGGAGCGCAGCACCCGGTTGGCGTGCAGGTGGACGTAGTTGCCCGCCAGGGCGGCGATCGGGGTGCCGATCTGCCCGGTCCGCACCCCCTCGCGCAGCTCCGCCGCGAGGGACCGGACGGCCGCGGACGTGTCGTCCGCCGTGCCCGGGTCCGTGCCCATGCCCGGGCACGGACCCGGGTCCGCCAACAGTCGTTCCAGGGCGGCGCGTTCGCGGCGGTAACGGTCGCCGATCCCGCGTCGCGCGGCCTGGTCCACCCGGAACTCGGCGCGGAAGCGGTCGCGGGCGGCGCTCACCAGGGCGCGCTTCTCGGCCCGCGGCAGGCCGAGGTCGGTCAGCAGCCGGTCGATGCCGACCAGCGCGGCCCGCCAGCGGGAGTCCGCACCGCCTTCCGCACCGCGCTCGATGCTGCCCTCCGTATCGCCCTCCGTACCGCCCTCCGCACCGAGCGACTCGACGGTGCGCAGCGCGGCCTCACTGTCCTGCCGGAACAGGAGTTCCGAGAGCCGGATGCCGAGCGGCCCGCCGTAGCGCTCGATCTCCCGCTCGTAGGTGTCGAGTTGGACGCGCCGGACGACACCGTCCGCGAGCAGCGGCTGCGCCGCGTCGTACAGGGCCGGCAGGACGTCGGCGGCCAGGCGCCGCCGATCGCCGTGCAGCCGCACCCTGAGGTGCCAGTCCGGGTCGGCGTAGCGGACGTAGAACCAGCTGTCCGCCGCGCCCTCGGCGAGGGCGCGGTGGACGAGCGGCCGGACGACCCGGCGCAGGGCTTCGTCGGCGCCGGCCGAGCCGGTGTAGAGCTTGGCGTAGAGCCACTCGGACCCGGGCGGGAAGCTCCGTACGCACGGTCGCGCGTCGGCGGCACGCGGTGGCCCGGGGTCGGCCCCGCGCGCGGGCGGGTGCGCCCGCCGATACGCGGGCGGGTGCGCGCCGGTACGGACGAAGGGGACCACCATCTCGTGGGTGAACCGCCCCTCGGGGCCGCGGGCGAGCACGTCCTCGTCGCCGAGGAACAGCTCCGCCACGGTGGCCGTGGAGCGGCCGGCCAGCAGCCGGGCCGCCATGTCGAGGAAGACGGTGTTCTCCAGGTCGACGGGCAGCAGCCGGTCGCCCTCCGCCACGGCGACCCACCGCGGCAGGCCCAGCTCCCGGCGCAACTCCTGTACGGCGACGAACCGTTCGCCCGGGGACGGCGCCGCGAAGCGCAACAGCTGGCGCTCGGTCAGGTTCCAGCGCGCCCGGGCGAGCACCAGGCGCCCGGAGACGATCCGCGGCAGGTACGGCGCGGCGGCGAGCGGCCCGAGGACGGCGTCCAGCCCGTGCGCCTGCTGCGGGGCCTGCAGCGCGCACAGGAAGCGGTACAGGCCGAGGTTCGCGGGGGCGGCGAAGTGGTGCGCGGACGTCAGGCGCGGGACGACCTCGGCCCCCAGCCGGGTGGAGCGCAGCGCCAGGCGGTCGCCGTCGGGGGCGAGGGTCAGGTCGGTCAGCGGGATCTGCTGGTCGGGCGGCGCCCCGGAGCGGCCGAGGCAGGGGATCTCGTGGCCGCGCAGCAGCGGCCGCCACAGGACGTTGCCGATCCGCTCGCCGGGCAGGTGGGCGATCTCCGCGAACACCGCGTCCGGCCTGAGCGCCTCCTCGGCGCGCAGATGGGCCCGGACGCACCGGGTGAGGTCGTCGCCGTCGTGGCAGAACCGGCCCAGCAAGTACGCCCCGGAGGGTCCGCCCAGGGCGGATATGTGCACCCGGTAGCGTCCCCGCGCCACCGCCTGCGGGCTCTCGGCGAGGATGCTCGCCACGACACCGAAGGAGTCGGGCAGCGGTGGCCGGTCGATGGAGCTCTCGTCGGCGGCTGTGAGCGCGTCGAGCCGTTCCGGGCCGAGGACGAGTTCCCGGGCGCCGGTGCGTACCGCCTCGCCCAGCCAGGTCAGCAGCAGCCGGTGGCGCCCGTCCCAGCGCTGCTCGCCGTCCACCGGCCGACCGGAAGCGTCCTGGCCGGCGAGGCCGGCGAGGTCGAGGCCGTCCGGGTCGAGGCCGGCAAGGCCCAGGCCGGCGAGGTCCAGGCCGGCGAGCAGCGGTTCGGCGGCGGCCATCGGGGCGGCCCGGACGGGGAACCCGAGGCCGGACTCCGGGTCCAGCGCCTCGCACAGCGGTACCTCGCGGGCGCCGTAGCGGGTCCGGTAGGCCGCGGTGAACCGCGCGAGCTGCGGGTCCGGGCGGGTGCCGCCCAAGCGGTGGACGAGCCGGGCGCCCCGGAGCACCTCGGCGGCCACCGCACGCCCCAGCACGGCCCGCGCGGCCGGCTTCACCAGGTCGATCCGGAACAGCCCGGCCGGCCCGGACGGGTCCGCCGCCACCGGTGGGCAGGTGAGCAGCGCCGCCGCGCGGGCGTAGTGGCCGGACGCCTCGCCCGGCGGCCGCCGGTCCGCCATGGCGAGCTGCCGCCGCGCGGCGTCCAACGCGGCCGTGACGGGGCCGAGCCCGGCCCGTTCGGCGAACGGCCGGACCTGGGCGAGCAGGTCCGCCAGCGGCTCGGGCCCGCTCACGGGCGGTGCGAGCTCGGGGACGAGGATCTGGTGCTCGATCAACTCCTCGACGGCCCGGCGGGCTTCCCCGGGCTCCACGTCCGGTTCGGCGGCGAGTACGGCGGCGACGAGTTCGTCCGGGCGGGCGCCGGATCCCGCCCGGTCGACGGCGGCGAGGAGCCACGGCGCCGGCTCGACCTCGACCAGCCGGTGGGTCGGGCCCGCGTCCGTCCGGAGCACCTCGACGTACCGGAGCCGCCCGGCGCTCCGGTACAGGCTGGAGTTGGGCCGGTGGACCAGGTGCCGTCGAACCTCCGGCCGCCGCCTCAGGTCGGCGGTCAGCGCGCCGAGGTAGCCGAAGTCCAGGCCGGTGCGGCGCCGGTAGGAGGAGGACGGTCCGAGTTCGAGGGCGGTCGGGCCGTCTTCCGCGGGGTCGACCGAGCCGACCGAGCAGCCGGCGAAGAGTCCGAACGGGGTCGGCCTGGCGGACATCCGGGCGAGGTAGCGCAGCAGGCTGTGCTCGGCGTTCCGGCCGCGCCGGCTGTCGGGTGAGTGCTCCCAGGTGTCCAGGCCCGTCGTGAGCGAGGAGGAGGCGACGGACAGTGCCTCCCGGACGTCGGCACGGCCGTACAGCGCCCGCAGCCGTGCGCGCACCCGCAGCCGGTCGCGCCGGACGGCGGCGCCGACCAGGTCCGGGTGCCCGCCGCACCGCGCGGCGGCGAGTCCCTCGCCCAGGCCCAGCAGGGCCTCCAGGGGCAGCAGCGGGGTGCGGAGCACGAAGAACTCCGCGGCCTCCCAGGCCGGTTCGCCCTGCACGGGCCCACCCCGAACGGGCTCATCCTGCACGGGCCGGCCGGGGCCGGCCGCGTCGGACCCCACCGCCGGTCAGCTCCGGTCGCGCAGCCGGGCCCACCCGCGCCGCAGCAGGAACGGCCACAGCGGCGGGGCCGACAGCCCCTGGGCGAGCGGGCGCGGCCAGAAGAAGTTGACGTTCAGCGCCCAGGCCGAGACCACCGTCACCTGGTGGTACCAGCCCACCGGGATGTAGAGCGACTCACCTGCGTCCAGGGTGCACTGCCACCCGGTTGCGCCGCGGGCCCGCGGGAACCGTTCGTAGTCGGGGAGGTTGGGGTCGAAGCGGCAGTGCGTGATCTGCGGGATGCGGTAGACGCGCCGGGCCTGCGAGGGCGGATAGAGGACGAAATGCTTGCGTCCGACGACCTGGACGTTGCAGTTCGGCGTCACGTCGCAGTGCAGTCCGGAGGAGGTCCCGAGCACGCCGCACCAGAGGTTGGTGTCGATCGGACCGCGTCGGTACCAGCCGGGTGGCGGCGCGTCGTCGAGCAGGTCCTCGGACAGCTGCCGGAGCTTCGCGTCGAGGTAGTACGAGCAGCGGAACCCGTCGGCGCACACCGCCCGGGTGATCTCACCGGCGCCGCTGCAGGACAGGGCGATCCGTTCCAGCCCGCCGGCGGTCTCCAGCACCCAGTCGAGGTACCGGCCGAAGGAGGTCCGCCCGCCGGCCGCGAGGTTCTGGAAGACGTTCCGGGGTGGCCCGTTCGTCTCCCGGACCGTCACCTCCCGCTCCCCGGCGACGGACCGCAGGTAGTCCGCGTCCCAGCGGTGCAGGGCAGGCCAGTCCCGGACGTTGTCCAGGACGACCCGGGGCTCGCCCTTGCGCAACGGTGCGCGGAAGTCGTCGCGGCTGACGCGCGGGACGGCTCGGAGGGCCGTGCCCCGCCCTCCCGGGAGGCTCCGCGGCATCTACTCGGGCCCGCGCCGCTTGGTGCGCCCCCGCCGGGATTCGGGCGCCCCGGGTGCCGACGCCGTCTCGTCGCAGGTCCACAGGCTCCAGCCCTGGGTGGTGAGCAGCGGGTCGTCGAGGTTGCCCACGGTGGACCGTTTCAGGTCGAGGGTCTTCTTGCCGTCCTTCGGCTCCGTCGTGCGCTCCATGGTTCTCCTCCTTCGAAGCGAGGAACTCTCCGCCGGGAAGGCCTCGCGTCAGCGGGGCCTCGGATCGGCGGGGCTTCGGGTCACTTGCGGGGCGTCATTTCAGGAAGACCTCCCGCGCCAGCCTCATTCCGAGCAGCTCGCGGAACTGCGCGCAGCCGTGCGACTTCCGGTCGGGCCCGTCGAGCCGGGCCGAGAGCTCGGCCATCCGCTCGCTGTAGCCGTCCAGCGCGGCCATGTTCTCGACCTCGGTCACGATCATGACGTTCCAGTCGTCACGGCCGGTCGGCGGGGAGACCAGGATGCGGTAGTCGCGGATCAGCTTCTGCCGCTTGGCCTCCTCCATCAGGGGCTTCCACCGCGCCCCCAGGTTGGCGAGGTAGGCGTTGGTCAGGCCGGGCTTGGTCTGGGCGAACTGCACCGACCACACCGGCCCCTCGGAAAAGGCGAAGTCACCGGCGGCCATGGCGGTTTCGTTCTCGGTCATCGAATTCTCGGTCATCGAATTCTCGGTCATCGAATTCTCGGTCATCGAATTCTCGTTCCGGACGTTCGAGCGCGGTTCACCGGGCGTCCCCGTCCCCGCAGGACGGCCCACGCGGCGTCCCGCACGGCGCACGGTTTCGAGGGGCGGGAGAGGGGCGCAATCGCGTACGGGACGGACAGGTGTCCCGTGACCGGACCGCCGTCCGGGCGGGCCACCCCTTCATGATGCTGCGGCGGCCCCGGTCCCTCAACCGCTGGGGGAACGCGACGGAACGGCGGTGGCCCCGGCGGAGCCACCGCCGGAGCCACCGAGGCCGTAGCCCGTCGGCCAGAGCCCGTCGCCTATCGTGAACCGGCCGGCTCGATGAGCGCGCTGGTGACGATCGTCAGCGTGGCCGGCGCGTTGGTCGCGGGGTAGCCGTCCACCTCGCCGCTCTGGGTGCCGCGCACCGACCACACGAACGCGACCGCGCCCTTGTCGTCCACGACGCGCTGCTGCAGCGTGAAGGTGGCGTCCGGGAACGCGGTGCGGATCCTGGCGATCAGCTGGCGGGTCTCGTCCGCGCCCGTGGCGCGGTACCGCCGGGGCACGCTCTGCCGTTCTTCTGTTGCCATCACAGGTCTCCTGTCGGGATTGCGGGCACCGCACCGCCGGTCGGCGATGCGACGTGCAGGGCGCGGAGCGCCGTCGCCGTGGTGAACAGTCGCCGCCAGTCCTCGGCGACGACGTCGAGGCCCGCGATCGATTCCGTCCACGACGTCTGTTCCCAGGGCTCCGTCAGCTGCGGCCGGGGCACCCGGAGGATCGGCACGACGGGCCAACTGCCGTCCGGTCGCTGGTGTTCCACCAGCCACCGGGTGCCGCGGGCGAGGGCCGCCCGGAGGGCCGGGCAGTCGTCCCCGGGCGGCGCCGTGAGCAGTTCGCCCAGCGCCTGGACGGCCAGCGCGGTGGCGAAGGCGGCGCACGCGCGGTTCGGCGCGTGCGGCCAACCCCCGTCCGGGCGTTGGGCGCGCAGCAGCCACCCGGCGGCTCCCGCCCGGGCCGCTGCCGCCCCGGGCAGGTCGGTACGGCGGCTCAGCTCTCCGATCGCCTGCACCGCACGGCACGTGGTGTACAACGCGCTCGCCCACCAGTAGGCCTCCCAGTTGCCCTCCGGGCGCTGCTGGTCCAGGAGCCGGCGCGCGGCCCGCAGCGCCGCGCGCCGCTCCCGCTCTCCGTCCAGGCCGGCCAGCAGCAGGGCGGCCACGGCGGTCACGCACGGGTGCGAGGAGGTCCAACCGCGCAGGTCGCCGGCGTCGGAGTGGAACCGGACGAGCCAGGGCTCCGGGTCCACGATGGTGGTGAACCCGCCGTCGGGTCGCTGCGTCGACAGCAGCCAGTCCAACGCCGGTCGCCACCGCTGCGGTTCGGGCGCGCCGATCCGGGTCAGGAACAGCAGGGCGTTCGCCGTGGAGTCGACGTCCACCGGCCACTGGCCGTTGTATCCCCAACCGGCTCCCGGAGCGCGGTTGGCGACCAGCCAATCAGCCGCCGCGGCAAGGGAGTTCACCGGAATCGGGTGCGCCGGGGCCGGGGCGTCCGCCGCCGTGCCGACGGTCGCCAGGTTCCAGCCGACGTAGCCGGTGACCCAGGAGGTGCTCTGCTGGCCGAGCAGCAGGAAGTCGCCCCAGCGGCCGGCCGGATCCTGTTCCCGCCGCAGGTAACGGGCTGCTGCCGCAAGGGAGTCGGCGATCGTATCGGCGGTGACCGACCTGCCGCCCGCGGCCACGGTGGCGCCGGGGGCGGTGTCCCGCCGCGCCGCCGGACGGCCGCCCCGGCCCGCGGCGGCGCGCGCCCGGGCCAGCCCGTCCCGGCGCATCCGGTCGAGGTCCGCGCGCAGCCCGCGGACGGACTCGGAGAAGCCGATGAGCCGCTCCACCCAGCCCGCGGGCGGCAGGTCGGTCACCGCCGCCAGCGCACGGCACAGCTGCTCGGCGGCCTCGTCGAGGGTGTGTTCGGCGAGGCCGCCGTAGTGGAAGCGGCGGGCCGCGTCGGCGACCAGCTCGGTTCGGGCGGCGCGGGTCGCCGAGGGCGTCAGGCCCAGCTCGGCGAGCAGCCGGGGGACGAGCTGCGAGGGGTGGCCGTGCAGGAAGTCCTCCTTCCAGTCGACGCATTCGCGGTAGCGGGCGAGCCCGGCGTACAGGCGGCTCTGCGACTCGGTCACCGGTCCGACCGGCTCCGGCGTCCCGGCCAGCGCGGCGAACGCCTCCGTGGTGGTGTGCGCGAGCTCCGCCCCGGCGCCGGCCGGGTCCCAGGGGCGGCGGTAACCGGCGGAGAGCGACTGCCGGAACGGCTCCCGGCCCGGCAGGTCGTCCGCCAACTGCCGGGTGGCGTAACGCCGCAGGGACGCGCACTCCCGGTCGGCCCGGGCCGGTGCGCACTGGCCCCGGCTCTGCCGGAACCGCAGGAAGCGGGCCGCGCCGCCCGCCCGCGCGGCCAGCGCCACCCGTCGGGCCGCGCCCATCGGGACGGTCGCGAAGTACTCGTACAGCAGGAACGGCAGGTGGTCGAAGAGTGCCCCGGGGAGCGGCTGCGCCGGGTCCCACGGGCGGTCCTCGCGGCCGGGCAGGCCCGCCCACTGCTCGGCGAACACCCGGTCGGTGTCACGGGTCTCCATCAGCAGCAGCGTCACGGTCGCCTCCGTCCTAGGCCACGGACTCGGCGCGGTAGGCGCGGAGCAGCACGTCGGGGGCCTGGGCGCCGCCCGGCCCGGCTCCCTTCACCAGCCGGTGGCCGAGGTACCGGCCGACCGCCGGCGGCACCCAGCCCGGCACCCCGCCCGACGGCACCCGGCCCGACTGCTCCGCGCGGCCCGGCCGCCACGGCTCGGGCGGCTCGTCGAGGCCGAGCGCGAGCAGGCCGTCCAGCCACGGGCCGTGCTGGTCGAGCCAGTCGAGTTCGGCCGCGGAAACGCCGAGGTGCTCGGCCAGGCCGAACTGCGGGAGGGCCCGGCGCGAGGCCGCGATCGCCAGGCCGACCTGGCACAGGGCCTCACCCGTGGTGCGCGCCGGGCCGGCGGTCCCCAGGACCCGGAACTGCTCCGCCAGCACCGCCGGCCCGGGCGTGCGCGGTTCCCGGTGGGCATCGAGCCAGGGCCGCCAGGACGCCGCCACCGGTGTCGCGGGTGTCCGCCGGTCGCCCCGCCAGGCAGCCGCCCCGAACGCCCCGACTGCCGCGGCCGCCCCGGCCGGGGCACCGTGCGGAGCAGTGGCGGGCGGCTCGGTCGGCAGGTCGAGGCCGAGCGTCGGGCCCGCGATCCGCTGCCGGGTGGTCCGGATGGCGGCGTGCCAGCTCCCCTCGGCGATCCGGTCGGCCGCGCCCTCGGCGCGGTCCAGGTGGCCGAGCGCCAGCGCGCGGACCTCCTCGACCACGCCCTCCCGGGCGAGCAGCTCGGCCACCTCGGACACCGGGGGCCGCTCGGCCGACTCCACCCGCCGCTGCCAGCCGGCCCGCAGGAACGCCACCGTGAGGGGGTAGGAGTAGTGCCCGCGCCGGTAGTCGATCCGCCAGTCCGCCAGGTCGTCGGCGAGCTGGAAGGCCACGTAGTGGGCGTCGTGCGAGGCCTCCAGCCCGGCCAGCGGCCGCTCGTCCCCGCCGAGTACGGCGAGGGCCGCGAGGCAGGCCTTGGCGATCGCGGACTTGCCCGCGTAGACGAGCTCCAGCTCCTCCCTGGGGTACGGCTGGAGCAGGCCGCGGTGCCGGGCCTCCTCGCGCAGCACCGCCTGGCAGAAGTGCCCGAAGTAGCGGTCGAAGTGGCCCCAGAACGGGCTGGCGGGCGGCAGCAGCGCGTACAGCCCGTGCAGCGCCTCGCGCTGGAGGAGGCCGCCCAGCAGCAGGCCGCCCCCGGTGCGGGCACAGGGGCGGTCCAGTACCTCGTCCAGGGCCAGCACGTAGTCGAAGAGGTACGAGCCGCTGACGGACAGCGCCCGCAGCTGCGCCAGCGAGACGCGGGGGAAGGCGGTGTAGAACAGCAGCGGGTAGGTGTAGAAGACCCGGGGGTCGACCCCGGCGGCGATCCGCCGTTCGGACGGCAGGCCGGTGGTCGCCGCCAGGCCGTCCACCTGCAGCAGGCGGGCGACCCGGCGCCGCAGCGGCCGCCGGGCCTCCTCCACCAGGGCGTTGTCGCCCCGCCAGCCGACGTGCCGTTCGACCCGGACCCCGCCGTTCGGCCGTTCGGCTACCACCGGCCCGAGACGACCGTCGTGACGACCGTGGTGACGCCGCTCGCCTGGGCCTCCGCCTCGACCCGCGACTCCAGCTCGACGAGGCCCAGCTCGCCGACCGGCAGGTCCTCGAACGGGACCTCCTCGAACGCCAGCTCCTCGAACGGCAGGTCGCCGACGGGCTTGCCGCGCTCCGCTGCCACGTCTCCAGCCATCATGTTCTCCTTCGTCTCGGTGTACCGGTGTCCTGTGCACTACTTCGGTCGGTGGGTCCGGACCGGCGGGCCCGGCGGGTGACCGGGCCGCGGGCCGCGGCCCGGTCACCCGGTGGCGGTGCCGGCCGGTTCCCGCCGCAGCCCCAGCGCCGTCACGTGGCGCTCGGTCAGATGGTGTTTCGCGGCGAAGGCGCGCCGCTGCGAGGTGTTGCGGATGACCAGCTCCGGACGGGACAGCAGCTGACGGACCGGGTCGCGGATCTCCAGCCGGTCCCCGGGCCGGACCAGCGGGTCGGCGGTGCGCGGGACCGACACCTCCAGGAAGGCGTAGCCGCGGCCCCGGGACGCCGTCAGGTTCACGAACAGCAGGTCGGACGCTACGCGCTCCACGTCGAGGCCGCCACCGGTGCGCAGCGCGGCGCTCAGCTCCCGGACGTCGCAGTCGAAGGCCCGGAAGACCGTCCCGTCCTCGGTCAGCCGGCGCTGCAGTGCGTAGCGCAGTTCGACGTACGCCATGAGGTCGCGCAGGACCGGGGCGCACGGTCCGAGCCCGTCCAGGACCTCGGCCGCCAGGTACCGGCACAGGTCCGGGACGAACCCGTAGAGGTAGTAGTCCGGCCGGAGCTGCTCCGGGCCGACGTGCCGGTGCTGCCAGCGCGTCCAGCCGGTCAGCACCTGCCGCAGGTCGGCGCCGGCGGTGCGCAGCGCGAGGAACAGCGTCGGGCAGGTGTAGGTGGCGGCGGAGATCGCCTTGGCCAGGTCGCGGTCGAGGTGCGGCGTCGGGATGTGGTAGAAGCTCGGGAAGATGTCGGGGTGGCGGGTGACCGTCGCGATCTCCTCCTCGTCCAGCAGGAAGAGCGAGATGTCGGAGCTGTGCCCGTCGAAGCGCAGCTCCTCGCGGTGCTCCTCGTACAGCGGACTGCCCACCAGTGGTGCCAGCAGGTGCATCTGCGCCTGGGTGTCCGGCGAGAGCTGCAGGACGTCGAGCGCGAGGTCGAGCGAGGCGACCGCGTCCTCGGTGGTCTCCTCCGGGAAGCCGACGATCAGGGAGGCGGTGCAGGAGATCCCCCGGTCGGTGCCGGAGCGGATGACCGGCAGCACCGCGTCGGTGCGCAGCCGCTTGCGCACCAGCGGCTGCATCCGCTGGGATCCGGTCTCGATCCCGAAGAACATCCCGCGGCAGCCGGCGGCGGCCATGGTGGCCAGCAGTTCGTCGTCCACCCGGTCGGTCCGCGCGCTGCACGCCCACTCGAAGCCCTGCCCGCCGTCGAGCAGGGCGGCGCAGAACGCCAGGACCCACCGCCGGTCGACGGTCAGCATGTCGTGCACCAGGTCGAACCGGGTGAATCCGTGGGCGTCCCGCAGGTGCCGCATCTCGGTGATCAGCCGGGCCGGCGACTTGATCCGGTAGTCGCGGTTGAAGAACACGTTGGTCGAGCAGAACGTGCACCCGTACGGGCAGCCCCGGCCCGCCTCCACCGGCGCGAGGTCCTGCAGGGTCCGCTCGAAGGGGTACAGGTCGTAGGCGGGGAAGGGCAGTTCGTCCAGGTCCTGCAGCAGCGGTGCGGCGGGTTCGCGCACCGGGCCGCCGTCCGGCCCCCGCCAGGTGGTGCCGGCCACGCCGGCCAGGTCGTCGCCCGCCGCCCACCGGTCGAGCACCCGGACGAGGGACCGGTCCGCCTCGTTGCGCACGATCGCGTCGATCCAGCCGAACTCGCGCAGGGTCGCGACGTCCACCACGGAGGCCTGCGGGCCGCCGAGCAGGATCCGTACGTCGGGATCCAGCTCGCGGCACTGCCGGGCCAGCGCCAGCGTCTGAGGGTAGGAGTTGCACATCGTGGTGAGGCCGACGACGTCGGGCCGGGACTCGCAGATGAGTTCCGCCACCTCCCGGTGGAACTCGGGCCCGTCACCCACCCGGCCCTCCAGCAGCGCGAGCGTCGGATCCACCACCACCGGTTCGTGCCCGCTGCGCCGGGCCACCGCGGCCAGCCCGAGGAGGTTCAGCGGCACGTACGGCGAGGGGACCTTGCCGAAGTGCCAGTCCGCGTTGAAGCACGTCACGAGAGCCAGTCGCATCCTCGGCCCACCACACCCTGTCCCGGCCCCGGGGACCGTCGCTGCCGTCGCGTCGAAGAGTCGTCTACTCCGTGCGCGCACGACGCGCCAGCGGCCACGCCGCCACTGCCCCGACGGAGTACCCCGCCCGGCCGTACCGCAGGGGCCCGGTTCCGTGATCGTGCGGCGCCCCGTGAAGCGCTTCGACGCGCTGAAGGCCGCTCCCCGTCACGCGAAATTCACAGACCGGGGTCTACTCGCATAGACAACGGTGGGGCATCCTGGTGCGATGCCGGCTCTCGTAGCCCGTCGTCCCCGTTGCCCGGGAACCGCGGGCGGTGGCGCCGGACGGACCGGTCGGCCCTCGCGCCGGAGCACCGCCGCGTCACAGCACTGCGTACGTCCCCTTCGTCCGGGCCGGTTCCTCAGGCCCGGCTCCGGGCTTCCCGCCCTCCCGCCGAGGCGCGGCAGGAGGGCAGGGAGCCGAGTCGGAGGCACACCATCCTCACCGGGAGATGCAGATGAAGCCACGCACCGCAGCCACCGTCGTCGCCCTGGCCCTGGCCGGCCTCGCGCTTTCGGCGCCCACGGCCGGCGCCAGCGGCACCAAGTTGTCGCAGTCGACGGCCGCCAGTCAGCTCAGCAACGCCGGCGTCACGTGGAGCTCCAGTGGGGGCTGCACCACCAGGTCCAACTCCACCTGTACCTCGTTCGACCAGATCAACTCGGGCACGGTGAGCGCCGTCATCACCCTCAAGCAGGCCAGCGGCTGCGCCATCAACATCACGGGCGGGACCGAGGTCGGCCACGCCTCCGGCACCTACAGCCACTACAACGGCTACAAGGTCGACATCGCCCGCAGCTCCTGCATCGACAACTACATCCAGAACAGCTTCACCTACATCGGCCTCCGGGGCGACGGCTACCCGCAGTGGAAGGCCGCGTCGGGCAACCTGTACTGCAACGAGGGCAGCCACTGGGACGTCCTCATCTACTGACGCCGGCCTCGGGTGCCGGCGCCCCGAGGGGCGCCGGCACGCCGGAAGGGTGTCGGTCGGTGTGCCGGCACCGCGATCACGCACCGGGTCGCCACGCCCGGAGTGCCGAATTCCGGTCAGTTGCGCAGGGTGGCCGCGGGCCACAGGGACCGCGGTGGCGCCAGAACTCCCCGGTGGGCCGGAGCCGTCGGCTCCGCTCATGCCGGTCCGGTCACCGTCCCCCGCCGGACATGGCGCGGTCGGCCGCGGCCTGCAGGGCGTCGAGGTCCTCGGCGATCTCCGCACCGGCGACGGCGTCCGGCAGCTCGTCCTCCATGTACCGCAGGGGGCGGTGGCGCAGGCCCATGACGGCCCAGGCGATCAGCAGCAGTCCGCAGGTGACGAGGAGCAGGCCGGTGCCGCGGCCCGGCCCGGTGCCGAGGGCTCGTCCCACGGTGCCTGCCAGCACCCCTCCCGGGTTCAGCAGGCCGGAGAAGTACCCGGCGAGGGGCGGGGCGGTGAGGAAGGCCAGCGGGGTCATGGCGACGGCGAGCATCTGGTTGGTGGCGAGCACCCGGCCCTGGAGCTCCGGGCCGACCTTGAGCTGGATGATGGCCAGCCAGTGCGCGTTGAGGATGCTCATGGACGCCCACCAGACGAGTGCTCCCACGGCCGCCAGCGTCACGGACGGACGCAGGCCGACCAGGACGACGCCCAGGCCGACGCCGCTCACGAACCCCACCATGCCGGTCGCCCGCCGCACGGTGCCGCCCCACAGCGCCACGATCAGGCTGCCCGCCACGGCACCCGCGCCGCCGACCGCGGTGACCACGCCCACCGCCGTGGTGCCGCTGAAGGAGAGCACGCTCGGGACCGTCAGCGTCACCGCGAGGGTGCCCAGGTAGTTCTCCACCATGAAGAACACGATCATGATCATCAGCGGACGCCGCCGGATCAGGAACCGCCAGCCGCCGACGACGGTCCGGGCGAAGGATTCCTTCTGCCGCCGGAAGAGTCGGTCGGGGAAGCGCACCCACAGCAGCGCGGCCACGCCGACGAGGAACGACGCGACGTCCACGGCCACCACCCAGGGCAGGCCGACCAGCCCGATCAGCGCGCCGCCGGCCAGCGGGGCGATCAGCGTCCCCAGGCCGGCACCGAGGTTGGCCAGCCCGTTGGCCTGCACCAGGTACGGCTTGGGGACGAGCTGGGCGACGGCGGCCAGGTAGGCCGGTCGCCGGAACGCGGTCACCAGCGACATGACGCCCACGATCAGACCGACCTGCCAGAGCGCCAGGCTGCCGCTCCACAGCGCGGCCACCAGGGACACCGTGGCGGTCGCGGAGACGGCGTCGCAGGTGAGCATGACCCGGCGGCGGTCGATCCGGTCCGCCACCGCGCCGCCCAGCGGCGCCGCGACGATCGCCGGGAGCATGGCGAGCATGCTGATCAGCGCGTAGTCGAGGACTCGCCCGCTGCGCTGGTAGGCCCAGACGCCGAGGGCGAACGAGGTCAGCGCGCTGCCGATCAGCGAGACGGTCTGGCCCGCGGCGACGAGATAGAACTTCCTGAGGTCATGTCGCGCCGTCCGGCCGACGACCGTGACGTCGGCGATCGGCTCCGGCAGCAGGCCACCGGCCCAGGCACCGAGCCGCTCGCCGATCAGCGCGGCGAGCTGGGCGGCCTGGTGCTTGAGGAAGTAGTGGCCCGCTCTGGGGAGGGTGGCCAGCTCCACCCGGTCGGCGAAGGCTCCCCACTCCGTGAACCGCTCCTCGTAGAGCTCGGTGGACCGGTCGCGTTCGCCGATCACGCAGAGCACCGGGGCTCGTAGCCTGCGGGCGTCCGCCCTGGTCAGTTCACCGGTGAACCAGCCCTGCGCCTGGTCCACGTCGTGCCGCAGAGCGCGCAGCACGGTCCGCTGTGCCGCTTCGGCCGCTTCCCCGTCGCCGTCGCCGTCGCCGTCGTCCATGCCGCCGAGGGTGCGCAGGAAGTCCCGGTAGGCCCGGTCCGACGTCCAGCGGGTGGCCGGGAACCTGCTGCGCAGCCAGGTCGACAGACGCCCCGGCAGCCGCGCGCCGGGAAAGCTCCCGCCGACCAGCAGGCCCGTCACCGGGACACCTTCGGCTTCCAGACGCAGCGCCAGTTCGGTGGCCGCGGCGGAGCCGACGCAGTGGCCGTACACCGCCACCGGGCCGACCCGGCCACCCGTCCCCGGGGCCGGGCGGGCCGCCTCGGCCAGCTCGGCGACGACCCGGTCGATCAGCACGGTGAGCGGGAGCAGCGGCTCGTCCGGCCGCGCCGGGTCGTGCCCCGGCGGTTCCACCGCCAGCACGGCCGCGCCGGGGATCGCCGTGGCCAGTTCCGTGGCGAGCGGACCGTAGGCGGCGGCCGAACCGCCGCCGTAGGGGAGGCACACCACGGTGACGGTCGGGAGTCGGCCGGGCGGGGGACCCGCCAGCCGGTGCAGCAGGCGGCGCTCACCGCCGGGCCCGCCCGCCTGCGCCGTGTCGAGGAACGCGGCAAGCTCGCGCACGGTCGGCCGGGTGAACAGGTCGATCACCCGTAGCGTCGGGTCGATCGCCCGGACGGCGCGCACGGCCCGGAAGGAGTCCCCGCCCAGGGCGAAGAAGTCGTCGTCGATGCCGATGCCGTCGGGGGCGTCCAGGTCGAGGACCTGTGCCCAGGCCTGTGCGACGCGCAGCTCGGTCGGCGTGCTCGGGGCGATGTGCTCGGTACTCGCCGCCGGCTCGGGGGCGGGCAGGGCCGACCTGTCCACCTTTCCGTTGGGGTTGAGCGGCAGCGTGGGGAGCACGACGATCGCCGAGGGCACCATGTAGTCGGGCAGCCGCTCGCGCAACGCCGTGCGCACGCGCGCGACGTCCACGCCGGACGCCGGCGCCGCGGGGGTCACCCAGGCGGCGAGCCGCCTGGCATGGGCCTCGCCGACCGGCAGCACCACCGCTTCGGCGATCTCGGGCAGGTCGCGCAGCGCGGCAACCACCTCGCCCGGTTCCACCCGGAAGCCGCGGATCTTGACCTGGTCGTCGATCCGGCCGAGGAACTCGAACAGTCCGGCCGTGGTCAGCCGGACCCGGTCCCCGGAGCGGTAGCACCGCGCGGTGCCGGTCACCGGGTCGGGGACGAAACGCTCGTCGGTGAGGTCGGGGCGGCCGAAGTACCCGCGCGCCACGCTCGGCCCGCCGATCCACAGCTCGCCGGGCACCCCGGCGGGCAGCGGCCGGCCGCCGGAGTCGACCACGTAGCAGTCCACGTCGGCCAGTGGCCGACCGATCGGAACCGTCCCCGAACGCCGGGCCGGCGGGGTCTCCTCCACGGCGCAGCCGAGCACGGACACTGTGGTCTCGGTGGGCCCGTAGTGCACCTGCACGGACAGCTCGGGCCGCGCGGCGCGGATCCTGGCCACCAGGTCCCAGGAGCAGGCCTCTCCCGCGAGGATGAGCAGCTTGCGGGGCAGCACGCGGCCAAGGTCCCCGTGGGCGGCGAGCAGTTCGAGGTGGCTCGGCACCATCTTGACCGCGTCGACCGGGTGCGCCTCCAGGTACTCCCCGTACGCCTCCGGGTCGGTGGCCACCTCGCGGTCCACCAGGTGCACCGTGCCGCCGGTGGCCAGCGCGCCGAAGAGGTTGGTCATGCCGAGGTCCGCCGCGTGGGTCGACACCAGGGCGAACGCGCCCCCCTCGACACCGCAGCCGGTCAGTCGCTCCGTCACCGCGTGCAGGTAGTGCACGATCTGCCGGTGCTCGACGGTGACGCCCTTGGGGCGGCCGGTCGAGCCCGAGGTGAAGACCAGGTAGGCCGGCGCGGTCGGATCGACGGCCACGCCCGGTGCTCCGCCGGGCTGTTCCGGTGGCGTACCCGGAGCGGGCGGACCGTCGAGGACCAGCAGCTCCCCCGGGGTGCCCGCGAGGTCCGCGCCGCGCCCCGGGAGGCGCCGCGCGAACTCCCCTTCCGCGAGGACGACTCGCGCACCCGCCGTCGACAGGATGTCGGCCAGCCGGTCGTCCGGGTACACGGGGTCGAGCGGCAGGTAGATCGCGCCGGCTTTGAGGGTGGCGAGCAGGGCGACCACGAGCGGTGTCCGGCGGTCGGCCAGGACGGCGACCGGTTCCCGCGGTCCGACTCCGGCCGCGAGCAGCCGGTGCGCGAGCCGGTTCGCCCGCCGGTCCAGCTGTCCGTAGGTGAGTTCACCGTCGGGGCCCACGACTGCCGGCGCGTCGGGCCGTTCGGCCGCCCAGCGCTCGACCAGACCGTGCAGCGGCTGCTCCAGGTCGAACTGCCGGCGCGGCCCGGACAGCAGCGGTCCGTCCACCGGTTCCACGGCCACCTCCCGCACGGGGCGGTCGAGATCGGACAGCACACCGTCCAGCAGGACCGCGTACCACTCGGTGATCCGCTGCGCGGTGTGCCGCTCGAAGAGGTCGGTGCGGTAGATCAGCGAACCCTCGTAGGTGTCGCCGGTGCCGTTCGAGGAGGTGGCCGCGAACGCCAGGTTCAGTTCGTACTTGGCCGTTGTCGCCGGCGGTGCGAAGACCCTCGCCGTCAGGCCCGGGAAGCGCGGCGCCACCGCCGGGGTGTCGATCACGTTGAGGAGGACCTGGAAGATCGGCGTGGTGGAGAGGTCGCGAGCCGGGCGCAGCCGGTCCACGATCCGCTCGAACGGGACCTCGGTGCGGGCGAAGGCCTCCAGCGCCGCGTCGCGCACCCGGGTCAGCAGCTCCCGGCCGCTCGGCCCGCCCGACAGGTCGGTCCGCATGGTCAGGGTGTTGATGAAGAAGCCGATGGTGTGCTCGGTGTCGGGGTGCCGTCGTCCCGCCTCGGGCACGCCGACCGGCACGTCCTCGACGCCCGACAGCCGGGCCAGCAGCTCCTGCCAGACCGCGAGGAGCACCATGAACGGCGTGCAGCCGGTCTCGGCGGCCCGCCCGCGCACCTTGGCGGTCAGGGCGGCCGGAAGGATCACCGGCACCTCCGCGCCCGTCCGTTCCGCGATCGGTGGGCGGGGCAGGTCGGTGGGCAGGTCCAGGACCGGCTCCAGACCGGACAGCGCATGGACCCACCAGGCCAGGTCGGTCTCCGCGCGGTCGCCGTCCTCCGGCCGCCGGGAGAGCCAGTGCGCGTAGTCCGTGTACTGGACCGGTGGCGGTGCGGGAGACTCGGCCAGCCCGAGCCGCGCCGAGTAGAGTGCCGCCAGTTCCGCCACCGCCACCGTCCTCGACCAGGCGTCGAAGGCGATGTGGTGGACCGTCAGTGCCAGGACGTGCTCGTCGGTGCCGAGCCGGAGCAGCACCGCCCGCAGGGGCGGTTCCACCGCCAGGTCGAACGGCCTGCGCAGGTCCTCGATCAGGCGGCGGTCCAGCGACTCCCGCTCGCCCGGCCCGGTCAGATCGGCCTCGGCCAGCGGTACCGCGTCCGCCGGGCCTGCCACCGCCACCGGCTCGCCGTCGGTCTCGACGATCAGGCTTCGAAGGACCTGGTGCCTCTCGGCGAGATCCCGCACCGCCCCCAGCAGCGCCGCACGGTCCAAGGGTCCGTGCAGGTGCAGGGCGACCGGGATGTGGTACGCGGTGCTCTCCGGATCCAGCTGGGTGAGGAACCACAGCCGGGTCTGTGCGGCCGACAGCGGGGCCGGGGCGCCCGCGTCCGGCCGGGCGGGTATCGCCGGGGTGCCGCGGACCGCGGTGCGGCGGGCCGAGGCGAGCCGGGCACGCAGCGCGTTGGTGAGCCGGGGGTCCCGCCGCTCGGCGGACACCTCGGTCATGCGGCACCGCCACCGGTGACGGAGGCCGGGCGGGCGGGTTCGGCCGGGTCGGCCGGGTCGGCCCATTCGGCGAGGTCCGCCGATTCGGCGAGGTCGGCCAGCAGCAGGGCCTCCAGCGCGGCGGCGAAGTCGGCCAGGACCGGGTGCTCGAACAGCAGGCGCACCGGCAGCGCGAAGTCCAGCGCCGCCATCAGCCGGCCCGCGACCCGGGTGGCCGCCAGCGAATGCCCGCCGAGCGCGAAGAAGTCGTCGCGCGCACCGACTTCGGTGGCCCCGAGCACGGTCTCCCACACCTCGGCCACCAGCAGCTCGGCATCGGTGCGCGGGGCGATCCGTTCGCGGCCGGTTTGGCGACCGGGCGCCGGGAGGGCGCCCCGGTTCACCTTGCCCGAGGCCGTCAGGGGCAGGGCGTCGAGCACGACCCACCGCCGGGGCACCATGTGGTCCGGGAGACGGGTGTGCAGGCGCTCCTCCACCGCGGGCGTGCCGAAGGCGTCCGCGGTCGCCGCCGAGGGGTCCACCGCGAGGTAGCCGACCAGGTGGGCGTCGGCTCCCTCGCCGAGGACCACGACGGCCGCGTCCACGACGGCGGGCTCTGCGCGCAGGGCGGTCTCGATCTCGCCGAGTTCGATCCGGTGGCCGCGCAGCTTCACCTGCTGGTCGCGGCGGCCCAGGAAGTCGAGGGTGCCTCCGCCGGCCTCCGGCCGGGAGGACCCCCATGGCCGCCAGCGGGCCAGATCACCGGTCCGGTAGCGCCGTCCGCCCGGCGCGAACGGATCCGCGGTGAACGCCGCCGCGGTCGCCTCGGGCCGGTTCCGGTAGCCCCGGGCGACGCCCGCACCGCCGATCCACAGTTCTCCGGTGACTCCCGGCGGCACCAGCCGGCCCATGGCGTCCAGCACGTAGGCCGTCTCCCCGGCCAACGGACGGCCGATCGGCACCGCCTCGCCGACGGGCGTCCCCACCTGCGCCACGGTCGAGTAGACCGTGCTCTCGGTGGGCCCGTAGGCGTTCCACAATTCGCCTGTCCGCGCCAGGAGTTCGCGCGCCAGCCCGGGGTCCATCGGCTCGCCGATGCTGACGACGCGCACCCCTGGGGCCGACCACTCGGCGGCGACCAGCATCCGAAGCGTGGTCGGCGTGGCGGTCATCAGCGTCACCCCGGCCCGGTCGATGAACCGCGCGACGGCATACCCGTCGACCGCGGCCTTGCGGTCCAGCATCGCCAGCCGGAGTCCGCAGGCCAGGCTGACCCAGAGTTCGAACCCGAACACGTCGAAGGCCGGTGACGTGAGACCCAGCATCACGTCGTCGGGCCGGATGCCCGGCCTGATCCGCATCGCGGCCACGAAGGCCGCCAGGCTCGCGTGAGTGACCTCCACGCCCTTGGGCCGGCCGGTCGAACCGGAGGTGTACAGCACGTACGCCAGACCCTCGGGCGCGGCCTCGGGCAGCCTCGTGGGCCCGGGGTCGGTCAGGCCGCCCAGGTCGAGGACACCGACGCCGACCGATTCGCCGAGCTCGCCGGCCAGCGCGAGGGTCTCCTCGGCGGCGACGACGACGGTTGCCCCGGAGTCGGCGAGTTGGCCGCGCAGCCGTTCGGTGGGCTGGTCCGGTTCCAGGGGAACGTAGGCCGCACCGGCTCGCAGGACGCCGAGCAGGGCGGCGGGCAGGTACCGGTCGCGGGGAAGGCAGACCCCCACGGTGAATGCCGCCGCCGGTCCTGCCGCGGGCTCGGCCGGTCTTCTCGCGAGCAGGGCCGCGGCCACTCGCCGGGACCGTTCGGCCAGTTCCGCGTAACTGAGTTCACCGGCCGAGTCGGAGGCGGCCACCGAGGCCGGTCGCTGGGCGGCCTGTTCGAGAACGGCCGCCACCACGGTCCGCGGACCGCCGGCCGGCAGCGGGACTCCGGTGCCGGCGGCGAGCAGAGCGGCCTTCTCCGCTCCGCTCACCAGCTCCAGGGCCGACAGCGGAAGGTCCGGATCGGCCGCCGCGGCGCGCAGGACCCGGAGCAGCCGGTCGGCGAACGCCTCGGCGTCGGCCGGGCCGAACCGGTCCACGTCGTACTCGATCTGGAGCTCGGGCCCCCGCGCCGTCTCGTTGACGAACACGGTCAGCGCCGCCTGCGTCCCGCCGCTGCTCACCTCGCCGAGCAGCTCCAGACGGACGCCGTCGTGCTCCACCGCCACCGGGAGGCCGGCCGGCTGGAGCGAGAGCACGACCGGGGTGCCGATCGTTCCCCGGGGGTGTTCGACGCCGGCCGCCTCGAAGGCGTCCTGCACGGTGAACCCCGGATGGTCCATGACGCGGGCAGTCGTGGCGGAGGCACGGCCGACGGCGCTCCGGAAGGACAGTCCCTCCGCCAGCCTCAGCCTGATCGGCATGATGCCGACCAGTGGCCCGACGACCGCCTCCAGCTCGGGGTGCGCCCGGTGCGCCACGGCTGCGCCCAGGACGACGTCGGACCGGCCGGTGAGGCCGGCGACCAGCACACCGAGCGCGGTCAGGAACATCGAGAACGGAGTGGATCCGCAGTCGGCCGCGAGCTCGCGCAGCATCGCCGCCGTGTCGGCGTCGAGGGGACGGGCCAGCCGTTCGCCGACCAGTCGACCGGGGCCGGCGGGCCCGGCGGAGAGGAGGTCGTGCGGCGGGACGGCGTCCGCCAGCTCCCGGGCCCAGAAGGCCCGCAACTCCTCGACCCGGTCGGGCCCGGCGGCCAGCGCGCGCTCGTGCAGCGCGATGTCGCCGACCTGTACGGGCGGCGGCGTGATGTCCGAGCCGCTGCCCGACCCGTGGTCCGCCCCACCACCCGGGACGCCGACCAGCTCCGACATCAGGACGCCGATCGACCAGCCGTCGAACGCCACGTGGTCGGTCACGACGACCAGTTCGGCGGTGTCGTCGTCGAGCCGGAGCAGGGTGGCCCTGAGGAGCGGTGTCTCGGTGGCGAGGTCGAACGCGTGGCCCGCGGCCGCGCGAGTCAGCTCGGCCGCCCGGCTCACCCGCTCCGCCTCGGGCACTCCCCTGAGATCGTGCTCCTCGAACGGCACCGGGGCCGGCGGGCGGACCAGCGCGACCGGTTCGTCGTCCGCTCCCCGACCCGAGACGTCCACCACGACGCCGGCCGGCACGACGCTGCGCAACACCTCGTGCCGCTCGACCACCGCGTCCAGCGCGGCCCGTAGCCGCGCCGTGCCCGGCAGTCCGCGCAGGCCCAGTCGGAAGGCGATGGTCGTGGCGCGCTCGGCGGAACTGACCTGCCGCAGCAGCCACATCCCCTGCTGCGCGGACGTCAGCGGGTACGTGTCCCGCCCTGTGTGACGGACCAACGCGGGCTCCGGCCCGGTGCCCGGGCCGTCGGCCGACCGGGCTCGCAGCAGCGAGGCGAGTCCGGCGACGGTGGGCGCGGCGAGGAAGCCCGCCAGCGGGACGGTCGTTCCGAAGTCGCGGCCCAGGACGGCA
Organism: Kitasatospora sp. NPDC054768; assembly: GCF_053612025.1. NCBI lineage: Bacteria > Bacillati > Actinomycetota > Actinomycetes > Kitasatosporales > Streptomycetaceae > Kitasatospora > Kitasatospora sp. NPDC054768. The sequence continues at coordinate 3,831 of NZ_JBSHBN010000052.1, read as the reverse complement.
CAGACGCGGGCGGCCGCCAGGGAATGGCCGCCGAGCGCGCCGAAGTCGTCGTGGATGCCGACATCCGCCAGACCGAGGACACCGGCGACGACCGCCGCGATCCGCTGCTCGGTGTCGGTGCGCGGGGCGACGTACTCGGTGTCGACCCCGCGGCCGAACTCCACCGCGGCCAGTGCGGCGCGATCGGCTTTGCCGGTCGGACCGACGGGCAGGCGGTCGAGGACGGCGATCCGGGACGGCACCAGGTGGTCCGGCAGCCTGTCCCGGAGCCAGGCACGCAGCCGCGCCTCGGTGAGCGTCCGGTCGGCCGACTCCGCGTAGGCCACCAGCTGCCGGGTGCCGTCCTCGTCCGCCGGCGCCAGCACCACGGCGTGCTGGACGGCCGGGTGTCCCGCGAGCGTCGCCTGGACCTCGCCCGGCTCGATCCGGAAGCCGCGGACCTTCACCTGGTCGTCGACCCGCCCGGCGAAGTGGTGGAGCCCGTCCGCCCGCCGGACCAGGTCGCCGGTCCGGTAGTGCCGGACTCCGGCCGCATCCGTGACGAACCGTTCGGCCGTCAGCTCCGGCCGGGCCAGATAGCCCCTGCTGACCAGCGGACCGGACACCCAGAGTTCCCCGACCTCGCCGTCGCCGAGCGGGTTCCCGGAGCTGTCACGTATCGAGAGGCCGCTCTGCGCGTAGGGCGACCCGATCGGCGGCTCCCCCCGCCCGGCCCTGGGCACCTCGTGGGTCACGCAGCTGACAGTGCATTCGGTCGGGCCGTAGCTCTGGACGACCCGTCGTACGCCGGCGTTGGCGTAGATCCGGTCCGCCAGGGCCCGGGTGAGCGGTTCCCCGCCCGCGCGGACGGTGCGCACGCCCGGTGGCAGCGGCTCACGCACGAGCGCGGCCAGTACGGACGGCGTCCCGTAGACCATCGTGACCTGCTCCCTCGCGGGCAGGGCAGGCAGCGCGAGCAGGTTCTCGGCCAGGATCACCGTCCCGCCGCCGAGCAGCGGGAGGAACAACTGGGTCACCGACGGGTCGAAACAGACGGACGTCGCGGCCAGCATCCCGCGGAGTTCGCCGGACGAGTACACGGACGACTCCCACCGCAGCAGGGCCGTCACATTGCGGTGCTCGACCACCACGCCCTTGGGCCGACCGGTCGAGCCCGAGGTGTACATCACGTACGCGGCGTCCGTCGGCTCGCCGGACATGTCGAGGGCGGCGCGGTCGTCCGCGCCCGGGACCACCGTCTCGACGAGCAGCAGGTCGACGCCGGCGGCCCGGCGGACGTCGCCGCGGCGCTCAAGGACGGCCGACGAGGAGACCAGGTGGGAGATCCCGGCGTCCGTGGCGATGAACTCCAGGCGGTCCGCCGGGTGGGCCGGATCCAGCGGCACGTAGGCCGCACCGGCCTTCCAGACCCCCAGCAGCGCCGGGATCAGCCACTCGTCGCGGTCCAGGCAGACCCCCACCAGCGAACCCCGCCCGACGCCCAGGCGGCGCAACTCGCGGGCCACGGCGGCGGCCCTGCGGTCGAGCTCCGAGTACGTGGTCCGGGCCGACCGCGCCACCACGGCGATGTCGTCCGGGGTCCGTCTCGCCTGTTCCTCGAAAGCCCGATGAACCTGGCCGGTTTCGGACATGCTCGCCGACGTCACTGTCGATCCCCCTCATGAACGCGCCACTGCACCGGATCCACGTCCGTCGGGTTTTCGGTGCAAACGCCCTTTTGAGCGCTGGTCAGTTGTCATTGCCGATGCTGTGTGCGGGCTGATGCCGAGTGCGGTCGGGCAGCCCAAGAAGGTCAGCTCGAAGGCGTTTCGGGGCGGGCCTCCAGCGACGCGCCCACCGTACTTGCCGTCTCCGGTGGGGTCCATAGCTGTGATCGGCTTGTCAGCCGGTACCCCCTCGGCCGCGACGCCGACCGCGGTCCCGCCGGTGTCGATTCCCCCCCGGTTACCAAGGGCGGGGGGGGTGGGAGGGGTTGGGGGGGTTTAGCCCGGGGAAAGCCCGATGGGGTAGG